>NZ_JBXAWK010000006.1:0-157701 GCF_057291755.1 Kitasatospora sp. UYEF31 | reverse complement strand
GAGTCCCGCCGGGCCGAGCCGGGGAAACTGATACACCACAGCGACCACGGCTGCCAATATACGGCCATCAAGCTGACGAACAGGCTTGCTGCGGACGGGATTTCGGCGTCCATGGGAACAGTCGGTGATTCATTCGACAACGCCCTCGCCGAGAACATGTGGTCGGTGATCAAGGCCGAGTGCGCGGACCGGGAGTTCGCCACCCGGGCCGAGGCCGACCAGGCGCTGTTCGTCTACATCGACGGGTTCTATAACACCCGGCGCATCCAGAAGAGGCTGGACTGGCTCAGCCCCGATGAGTTCGAGGCCCGGTACTGGGCCGAGCGGGCGACGGCTGATCAGGTGAACTCGAAACCAGGTCAGACCCCGCTGACCAGGCAATCAGCACTTCCCGCTTAGCGGGGGAGCCTCAGGTGACCGTGCCGTCCGAGGCGACCAGTTCCGTCGGGGTGCCGACCAGGTCGGTCACGATCGCCCGGAAGCGGGCGTCAATCTCCTGCTGCGGCGCGTCGGCCAGGGGCTGCCTGTGCTCGGCCTGGGGCACCTGGTGCTCAGTCTGGGCCAGCGGACGATGCGTGCCCGGGGCGTAGTCCCACGTAACAACATCACCGCCAACAGAGATCTGCTCAGCCAGCCGGGTCCCGTCCCAGCTGAAGCGGACCTGCCCGGTGACCGTCGCCCCGTCGGGCGCGAGACGCCGCTTGGCCGTACGACGTCCCAGCGGGTCATACCGGTAGCGCCACACCGTCCCGTCCGGCAGCGTCGCCGAAGTCATCCGGTCGTCGGCATCCCAGGTGTACCGCCACTTCTTCGACCCCCCTGACAGCAGCTTGACGGTCTTGTCGACCAACCGTCCCTGGGCGTCGTGGACATAACGGGTCCGGCCCGCGCGGCGGATCAGCGTGCCGGTGAACTCCCGCTCCACGTCTGCTGATTCACTGCCGGGCACCTCCGCTGAAGTGAGGTTGCCCAGCGCGTCGTAGGCGTAACGCTCGCTCCACCCGTCCGCGTCCACCGCGGCGATCTGCCCAGCCGGGTCCAGTGCGAACGTGCGGCTCCCGAAGCAGTCATCCTCGATACCGGTCAGCTGACCGTCCGGATCCCAGGTGTAGTCGCGGCGGTGCGTACGGCGGGTGTCTGTGGCCAGCTCGATGCGCGGCAACAGACCGGTGGTTCGGCCGGTGGCGGCCAGCGACTGTCCGGTCGGGCGGTGCTCGGCATCCCAGGTCTGTTCCAGGACGGTGGCCGGACCCAGACGCCGCTGGGTCTCCCGACCAGCCGCGTCGTAACCGAACTCCAGGACTCCGCCGCCGGTGTCCAGGCTGACGGGGCGTCCGTTCGCGTCATAGGTCCAGGTGCTCGCGCGGCCGGTCGGGGTGGTGCGTTCCGTCTGCCGTCCCAGTACGTCGTACTGGTAGGCGACGGTGCTGCCGTCCACCGCTTCCGCCAGGAGCCGGCCCAACGGGTCGTAGTCGGACTCCACAGAGGCATCAGTGCCGACGGCACGAGTCAGGCGTCCGGCTGCGTCGTACCCGTACTGCGTCTCCCGCTCTGTCCCGGGGTGTGCCTGGACGAGGGTGCGTCCCATAGCGTCGCGGGTGTATTCGACCCGCTGCCCGGCACCGTTGGTGCGGGCGGTCAGGTGCCCGGCGGCGTCCGTCTCGTAGCCGAGGGTCCGGCCGTTGAAGTCGGTCTCACCGGTCAGGTGCCCGGCCGGGTCGTATGCATAAGTCCACGTCCGGCCGGTCGGGCCGGTCACCCCGGTCAGCCGCAGTTCGGTGTCGTACGCGAAGGAATACCGGGACCCGTCCGGGCCGGTACGGGCAGCGAGCCGGTCGAATCCGGTGTAGGCGAACTCGGCGGCACCTCCGGCCGGGCCCTGATGGCGAATCAGGTTTCCCTCGCCGTCCCAGCGCCATTCCTCCCGCATTCCGGTCGGGGTCTGCCGCCAGGCCGGTTTGCCTTCGACAGTCCAGCCGTTCCGGGTGATGCCACCGACCGGATCAGTCACCTCGATGGGGCGCCCGAACCCGTCACGCCGGAGACGGGTAGCGGATCCGGAAGGATCGACGGCCCTGACGGGCAGCCCGGCCGAATCACAGGTGATCGTACGGATACTCCCCAAGGCGTCAGTGATCTGAGCCGGGCGCCCGAGACCGTCATAGCTGTACTCGGTGCGGACACCCGCCGGGTCAACCGTCGCGGTGCGGTTGCCGACCTCGTCGTATTCGTACCGCCACACCGTCCCGTCCGGGCCGGTCAGTTGCCACGGCAGACAGCGGTCGTCCCACACCACCGCCACGCCCGTCCCATCGGGATGGACGATCTCGGTCGGGTTCCCCCACTCATCATGGGTAATCGCGGTGACGTTTCCCAGTGGGTCAGTCTGGGCGATGAGCCGGTTGTACGGATCCCACTTTTTGACCACCGCGTTGCCCGCCGGGTCGGTGATCCGGACGATCTGACTGGCCTCGTTGTAGTGATACACCGTCACCTGTCCGAGGGAGTCGGTGACTTCGGTGACGCGCTGTTCGGTGTCGTAGTGGAAGGACGCGTTCAGGAAGTCGCCTGTGCCGTAGCCGCGGACGCACCGTCCCGCCTCGTCGTATACGAAGTGGTAGTCCAGACCGTTGCGGTCGGTCCACGAGGTCATCCGGTGTGTGTGGTCGTACGTGAACCGCATCGCCCGGCCGGAGGAGTTGACGACCTCGGCCAGGTTTCCCAGCGGATCATGCGCATAGCGCACCAGTTCCGTGTCCGTACCGACTACGGACTCATGGGTGACCGGGTCGGTGTCACACAGCCGTACGGCAGTGATCCAGCCGCGTTCGGTGGTGTCCACCGTCAGAGTCCGGCCGTCGTACCGGTGCACCCGTCGCAGGCGGCCTCGCGCGTCCCAGTCGAGTTCGACGCGTCGGCCCGCCCGGTCCTGGACGGCGCGCAGCGGGATCCGGCCACTACGGGTCGGCGGGGTTCCGGCGGGCAGCGTGAACTCCCACGCCTGCCCGGCCCGCGGGTCGGCGATCACAAACGCCCCGCCGGGCCTGCCGTCCCACACCAGTGGCCACCGGGGGCCGGCGATCGGCAGGACGCGGACACCCGGCTCGGGGATCGGATAGTGCAGGACCAGCCCCTCGGCGGTGGTGAACACCACCTCCGCGGAACCGAGTTCGAGGTGCTGGTCCCATGTGGACGCCCAGGACGGGCCGAAAAGGCGGCCGGCGCGGGGCACCACCGGCCGCGCCGAAGGCCAGGTCTGCCAGCGTGACAGGCCGTCCGGTCACGACATCCGTGAACCCCGCGCCGCCCGCGCCCACCGTCATCCGGCCAGGGAGCGAGGACAGCATGGTAGGCAGCTTCCGCACCGCCGGGGAGGCCGCCAGCCGGGTGGGAAGCACCGTGGGGAGCTTTCCGGCGAGGACCGGGACACCCGCCCCGAACGCGCCGCCGACGCACCCGACCGCTGCGGTCTTCGCCAGATGCTCGGGGGAGATGTCGAGGCCCTGCTGTCCACCCATGGAGATCATCACCGGCTGGGCGACAGCCAGGTCCAGGGTCACGGCGAAGACCGCACCGACGATGCCGCCGGCCAGGATGGTGGCCGCCGCGGCGGCACCCGCCGCCTTCAGGTTGGTCTTGGCGTCCTCGACTTTGTCCGCCAGCTCGTGCAGCGCCTTGGCCTGGGCCCGGCAGTCGGCAGCCGTGCCGGGCAGCCACCCGGCGCCGAACTGCCGGCCGACCTTGTCGTTGCCCCACGGCTCACCGATCCGGTGCAGGGCGGTGCGCAGGGTGTCGGCTGCCTCACGGAAGCGGGTGGCCTGGACTGCGAACAACGGAGCGGCGGCGGTGAACTGCTCCGGGTGGATCGTGAACCCGTCACCTGCTGTGCCTGCGGTCACCGCACGCCTCCTGGATCGATCACTGGCTGACACAGGTCACCCTACGTTGAGTGATTGCCCGTCAGGCAGGCCGGGGGTCCGCGCGAAAGGTCACAGCGGACGCACCGTCAGCAAGGTTCATCTGGTGCGAAATCTTGTGAATTTCCGCAGCAGGCCAGCCCCGTACGGAAGACCGAAGACTGACGGGCGGTTCACCATCGGAATTCCGATGGTGAACCGCCCGTCAAGGTCAACGGATTCACGTACGGCGGCACTTACCGCTTGACGCACACCTCCGCGTCGCAACGCACCTCAGTCGGGTCCAGGCCGACCGGCAGCGCGTCGCTCAGGCCGTCGGAACCGCCGAAGACGGCGCTGGTGGCCGTCTCCCCGCCCAGCACGGCAGCGGCCAGGATCATCGCCCCGGCCGTCCACGCGGTGCGCTCCTCGGGCCAGATCGCATCGTCCTCGAAGACGTAGCCGGTCCAGTACATGCCGTCGTCGGCCCGCAGCTTCTGGATCCAACGCAGGATTTCCACGGCCTTGTCGGACTCGCCCAACGCCCACAGGGCGATGGCGAGTTCGGAGGACTCGGCGCCGGTCACCCACGGGCGGTCGGACACACAGCGGCAGCCCAGGCCCTCGACCACGAAGGTGTCCCAGTGTTCCTTGATCCGCTGGTCGGCGGCGGGGCCGCGCAGCACGGTGCCCAGGACCGGGTAGTACCAGTCCATCGAGTAGCGGTCCTTGTCCAGGAACCGCTCCGGGTGGGACAGGATCGCGTGGCCGAGCAGTCCGGCCGCCAACTCCCAGTCGGGCTGCGGCTCGCCGAGGTCGTCGGCGACCGCGAGGGCGCAGCGCAGCGCCTGGTAGATGCTGGACGAGCCGGTGAGCAGCGCGTCGTCACCCGGGGTGTTGCCGTCGGCGTCGCGCTTCCAGCGGATCTGTCCGCCCGGGGCCTGCAGGTCGAGGATGAACTGCATGGCCGCCTGGAGGGTGGGCCACATGCGGGCGAGGAACTCCTCGTCACCGGTGATCAGGTGGTGGTGCCACAGGCCGACGGCGATGTACGCGGTGAAGTTGGCTTCTTTGTTGAAGTCGGTGACTTCGCCGTCGACGTAGGCGGAGTACCAGGAGCCGTCCGGGTTCTGATTGTCCGCCAGCCACTGGTAGGCACGCCGGGCCTCGTCATGACGGCCCGCCAGGTCGAGGGCCATGGCGGCTTCGGTGTGGTCCCACGGGTCGAGGTGGCCGCCGGTGAACCACGGGATGGCTCCGTCGGCGCACTGGACGGCGGCGATGCCGTCGATGGTCTGCCGGACCTGTTCGACCGTCAGGACGCCTTCGAGTGCGAGGCGTTCGAGGTCTTCATCGGCTGATTGTCCGCGTCGGCTCATTTGCCACCGCCCTGCGGCTTGGTCGCGCTTTTGCCGGTGCTCGGCTTGGCCGCGGGTTTTTCCGTACGCGACTTCGGCACGGCGGTGTCCGTGCGCAGGTTCGTCGCTGCGGTGTCCGTGTGCGGCCCCGTCTCGACTGCGCCTGTGCGCGCCTTGGTCGCGTAGACGACCAGGCTCTTGCCGATGAGCGGGTTGAGGGCCTTTTCGGCGAGCCGCGTGGCGAGGGGCTTCTTCATGATGTCCCAGACCAGGATCTGGTGGTACGCGCGGACCGGCAGCACTTTGTCGTTGTCCACGCCGAACGCGCACTTGAGCCACCAGTACGGCGAGTGCAGCGCGTGGGTGTAGTGCTGGCCGTACGGGGCGAGACCGGCTTCCTCGATGCGCTCGATGAGCTGTTCGCCCTTGTAGATGCGGATGTGGCCGCCTTCGACCTCGTGGTACGCGTCCGACAGCGCCCAGCAGATCTTCTCGGGGCCGTAGCGCGGCACCGTCATGGCTGCCATGCCGCCGGGCTTGAGGACCCGGGCGATCTCGGCGAGTACGCCTTTGTCGTCCGGGATGTGCTCGAGCACCTCAGAAATGATGACCTTGTCGAAGTGGTCGTCGGGGAACGGCAGTGCGAGTGCGTCGCCGACCATCGCTTCGGCCTTGGCGCCGGCGGGGGCCTCGCCGGCCTCCCGCATCGCGGCGAACAGGGCGGCGACCCCGGCGATGTCCTTCTCGTTCTGGTCGAGGGCGACTACGTCGGCGCCGCGCCGGTAGGCCTCGAAGGCGTGCCGACCGCCGCCGCAGCCGAGGTCGAGGACCCGGTCACCGGCGGCAAGGGGGAAGCGGGCGAAATCCACGGTGAGCAAGTCGGCGACTCCGTCTCGTACGAATTGGACTTAAGAATGGTGGTTCAGGCAGCAGCGACTTCAGGCACAACAGTTTCAGCTCCGGGGCTGCCAAGCCCGGGGCGCAGCCGGGCCCAGTGCAGTCGGGCCCAGTGCAGTCAGGCCCAGCGTCGGGCTCTACCGGCTTTATCGGCTCTACTTGCCTTATCGGCCTTATCGGCCTTATCGGCCTTACCGGCCCTACCGGCCTTGCGGTGTCCGGCTGCCTCGATCGCGGCCCGGTAGCGCGCGACGGTCTCGATAGCGGCGTTCCGCCAGGTGAACCTGGCCAGCACACGTTCGCGTCCGGCGACGCCGAGCCTGAGCCGCAGTTCCGGGTCCCCGAGCAGGCGGTCGAGGGCCGCGCGGAGTGCTTCGGAGTCCCCTGGTGGGACGGCCAGGCAGGTCTCCCCGTCCGGTCCGGCCACCTCGGGGATGGCTCCGCCGGTGGTGGCGACGAGCGCTGTGCCGCACGCCATGGCCTCGGCGGCGGGCAGTGAGAAGCCTTCGTACAGCGACGGTACGCAGGCCACTTCGGCGCTGCGGATGAGATCGACCAAGTCGGCGTCGGAGATGCCGGACACGAAGCGGATGCGGTCCCGTACGCCCAGGTCCTCGATCGCCGTCAGCACCGGACCGCCGCCCTTGGGTCGGCCTACGACGACCAGTTCCAGGTCGGGACGGTCGATGCTGAGCTTGGCGACCGCTTCGACCAGGTGGATGAGGCCCTTCAGCGGTACGTCCGCGCTCGAGGTCGTGACGATGCGCCCGGGGATCTTGGCGATCTCGTCGGACGGGTTGAAGAGGTCGGTGTTCGCGCCGATGGGCACCACGTGGACACGTGACGGTGAGACGCCGAGGTGCTGGATGATCTCGGCTTTTGAGGAGTCGGAGACGGTGACGACCTCGTGGAGGCGGGCGGCGACGCGCTTCTGCATGGTGGTGAAGCCGTACCAGCGGTGCTTGCTGAACTTCTGCAGCGGCGTCCGCGCCTGCTTGATCTCCAGGGCACGGTCGACGGTCACCGGGTGGTGGATCGTGGTGACCAGCGGGAACCCGAGCTTTTCGAAGGCGAGCTGGCCGTACCCGAGGGTCTGGTTGTCGTGGACGACGTCGTACTCGCCCGGCCGTGCGCGCAGGAAGCGGGCGGCGCGCAGCGAGTAGGTCAGCGGTTCGGGGAAGCCGCCGGTGAGCATGCCGCCGACTTCGAGGACGTTGATCCAGTCGCGGTAGGAGTCGAGGTTCTTCGGGACGGTGAACGGGTCGGGCTCGCCGTAGAGGTCCAGACTGGGCAGTTCGGTGAGGGTGACGCCTTCGTCGACGACGGCGTACGGGGGTCCTGAGATGACTTCGACGCTGTGGCCGAGTTTGACCAGTTCGCGGGAGAGGTGGCGGACGTAGACGCCCTGTCCTCCGCAGTAGGGGTCGCCCCGGTAGGCGAGCAGTGCTATTCGCAGCGGGGTGTCGGATCCGCCGGATGCGGCATCCGCCGTGGTGCTCGCGGTGCCTGCGGTACGGCGTGTCACGAATGGCCCCCTTCGATGCTCCTCGCGGAGCATAGTGGTCGCGTAATCTAGAACGGGTTTCAGTCCTGGCCTGTCGTTCCACCCGTTGGACATTGAAAGATACCGCCGGGTCCGGCGGACGACTGCGCAGAGGTGACCCGTGCCACAAGGGCCGTTCCAATATGGGGGCTCAGGAAAAGACGGGGCGGCGACAGCCGGGCCCCGCCAGTCAGGACGGGCGGCTTCGATGACCACACAGATGAGAACGGCGGCCCCACCGTTGACCGAGCGGCAGGAGGCGCGCCGCAGGAGGATCCTCCGGGCCACCACCCAGCTGGCCGCGCGCGGCGGCTACGAGTCGGTGCAGATGCGGGAGGTCGCCGAGCTGTCCGAGGTGGCCCTGGGCACGCTGTACCGCTACTTCCCGTCCAAGGTGCATCTGCTCGTCGCCACGATGTACGACCAACTCGAACAGTTGGGCGGCCAGCTGCACCGGCGTCCGCCGCGTGGGGGCTCGCCGCGGGAGCGGGTGGTGGAGACGCTACTGCGGTCCTTCCAGGGGTTGCAGCGGGAGCCGAACCTCACCGACGCGATGATGCGGGCCCTGCAGTTCGCCGACCGTTCGGTGGGCGACGAGGTGGACGCCGTGAGCAGGATCACCACCGGGATGCTGATGGAGGCCATGACCGGGCACCGGGACGCCGAGCCGGACGCCGGGGACGAGGCGGTGATCCGGGTGATCACGCACACCTGGCACTCGTCGCTGATCTCGTGGCTGAACGGGCGGGCGTCGATCGCGCAGGTGCGGTCGGACATCGAGACGGTGGCGCGGCTGATCCCGGACGAGTAGGGCGGGCCTGGCGGCGCACGCCACGCCGGGCGGGCAACGCCGAGCGGGCAACGCCGGGGCCGCTGAACTCGCCAGGTCGCGTCGATCGTGCTCGGAATGCTGTCCCGGCAAGGGAATTCCACTGCATTCCGAGCACGATCGACGTCACAGGAGGCGGCGGCGGAGCCGCCTACTCCGGCGGGAACAGCACTTCCCCGCTGTCGACGTCCGTGATGCTGATCGCCTCCGCCGGGCAGTTCTCCGCGGCTTCGAACACCGGGTCGGACGGGTCGATCACTTCACGGCACGGGTGCGCCTGCCGGGCGCTGTCCAGCCGGAAGTCGTCCGGGGCCGCGCCGATGCACATGCCCGAACCGATACAGACGGTGCGGTCGACCTCGACCTGCCAGCGCTTGGCCATCGTGTTGCCACCTTCTTTGACATGATCGGTCGTACGGGATCGGTTGCTGTTAATCCACTGCTGGTCCACCGCTGAGCCACCGCTGAGCCACCGCTGGTCCACCGCTGATCCACTGCCGGTCCGCCGCGTCGGTCATGTACAAAACTCCCCTCAACGATCTCCAGAGGGGCTTTTTGTACATGCCCGACGCAGCAGGTTCCAGCAGGATTCAGTTGTCAGGCCTGCGGGGCCTGGTAGTCCTTCGGCAGCGCGATGGACTTCTGCTCGACGTAGGAGCTGAGGCCCTCGATGCCGAACTCGCGGCCGATGCCGGAGTTCTTGAACCCGCCGAAGGGTGCGTTGAAGTCCAGGCCGAAAGTGTTGACCGAGTAGGTGCCGGTGCGGACCTGGCGGGCCACGTCGATGCCGCGCTCGATGTCGTTCGTCCACACCGAACCCGACAGGCCGAACTCCGAGTCGTTCGCGATCCTGATCGCGTCCGCCTCGGTGTCGTACGGGAGCAGGCAGACCACGGGGCCGAAGACTTCCTCCTGGGCGATGCGCATGGAGTTCTCCACGTCACCGAACAGCGTCGGCTCGACGTACCAGCCCTTGTCGAGGTGCGCGGGGCGCCCGCCGCCGATGAGGAGCTTGGCACCCTCGTCCGTGGCGATCTTGATGTAGTCGAACGAGCGCTGCTGCTGCTTCTTGGTGACCAGCGGGCCGACCTGCGTCTCCGGGTCCATCGGGTCGCCGACCTTGAGTTCGGACACCCACGTGACGATGCGCTCGGAGATCTCGGTGTAGCGGCTGCGCGGGACCAGGATGCGGGTCTGCGCGACACACGCCTGGCCGTTGTTCATGTACGCGTTGGGCATCAGCGTGGTGACCGTGTGCTCGAGGTCCGCGTCCTCGAGGATGATCGCCGCGGACTTGCCGCCGAGCTCCAGGGTGACCCGGGTCAGGTTCGCCGCGGCCGTCTCCATGATCTTCTTGCCGGCGGCGACGGACCCGGTGAAGGCGACCTTGTCGATGCCCGGGTGCCCGACGAGGTACGAGCTGACCTCACGGTCGGCCGGAACGATGTTCAGCACACCGGCGGGCAGCCCGGCCTCCTGGCAGATCTCCGCCAGGATGTACGAGTCGAGCGGCGTCTCCGGGGAGGGCTTGAGCACCACGGTGCAGCCGGCTGCGAACGCGTTGCCGAGCTTGGCCGCGGTGACGAACTGGGGCACGTTCCACGGCACGACCGCGGCGACGACGCCGACGGGCTCACGGCGGATCAGCACGGGGTTGAGGACACCGGCGCGGCGCTCCTCCCACGGGAACGCGCGGGCCACGTTGACCGCGGTGTCGTAGATCATGCCGGCGCCCATGGACTGGGCGAAGATGCCCCACGAGTGCGGCGAGCCGTTCTGCGAGCCGATCACCCGGGCGAGTTCGTCGTAGCGGGCCATGATGCCGTCTTTGATCTTCTCGACGACCGTCAGGCGCTCTTCGAGGGTCATCCGCGGCCACGGGCCGTCGTCGAAGGCCTCGCGGGCCGCCGCGACGGCGCGGTCCACGTCTTCGGCCGAGGCGTGCGGCACCCGGCCGATGACCTCTTCGGTGTGCGGGGAGACGACCTCGATCACGTCTTTACCGGCGGGCTCCACCAGGCTCCCGCCGATGAACAGCCGGTCGTACACCTTGACATCCGTCATCGCGACTCTCCTCTATCGACTCTACCGACGGGGTCGTGGAGGCCCCGGCCACAGTCCCGGTCAGCCCACGCCGCCGACACCTTAAACAAGAACAGGTTTCAGTTCAAAGACAGCAGCGCAACCATGCGCCCACACTGATGAGACTGGAGTCTCACGCCATTCTGACGCAACGTCAATAGCCACGGGAGTACGTACATCAGCTCTCAGACCGGGACGGAAGGCGCAGGTCAGTCGATCATCACCGGTGAGCTGTTCCACTCTCGACCGATGATCGCTACAACCTGTTCTAACGTGTAAGCGCGCTGACGGGCCCGACAGACGACGGAGGCCGGCGGCAGACGGGAAGGCAGAACCAACATGACCCAGACCGACGCCGCGGCGCCGACCACCGTCGACCACGGGCGGGGCGTACGCAGCATCGCCGTGCCCATTCCGGACAACCCCCTGGGCAACACGCTGGTGTACGTCCTCGAATCCGACGCCGGACCGGTCCTGGTGGACACCGGTTGGGACGACCCGGTTTCGTACGAAGCGCTGTGCCGCGGACTTGACGTCCTCGGCACATCGATCAGCGACGTGCACGGCATGCTCATCACCCACGCCCACCCCGACCACCACGGACTGTCCGCACAGGTGCGCGACGCGTGCGGCGGCTGGATCGCCATGCACCCGGCGGACATCGCGCACATCAAGCAGATGACCACGGCCCCGCGCACCGCGTGGATGGACCACCACATCAACGCCCTGCGCGTCGCCGGAGCCCCGGACCACGCGGTGGAAGAGCTGCGCGGCATGCGCGAGCTCAAGCTCAGCTCCCGGCCCACGGGGCCGCGGTTCGCGATCCCGGACCGCGAGCTGAACCACGGCGAGCGCGCACCGGTCCCGGGCCGCCGGGTCACGTCCGTGTGGACCCCCGGGCACACCCCTGGACACGTGTGCCTCTACCTGGAGGACGACCAGCGCCTGCTGTCCGGCGACCACCTGCTGCCGAGCATCACGCCGCACATCGGCTTGTACGACGAGACCCCGGAAGCCGACCCGCTCGGTGACTTCCTCGCCTCGCTGGCGGCCATCGCCGCGATGCCGGTCAGCGGGGTCCTGCCGGCCCACCAGTATCCGTTCGCCGACCACGCGAAGCGGGTCGCGGAGATCACCGCCGTGCACGAGACACGGCTGACCGTTCTGCGCGCCCGCCTGGCCGAGACGCCGCTGACGTTGTGGGAGATCGCGGTGGGCATGGACTGGAACCGCCCGTGGGAACGGCTGAACGCGCAGAACCGGCTGATCGCGCTGAGCGAGGCCGGGGCGCACCTGCGACTCCTGGTCCTGCGAGGACAAGTTGAAACCAACTCAGGAAACGACCCGGCCCACTACGTTGCGTGTTGATCCAACTACCGTTTGCACCTCTTGTTCCGTGGAGGGGAAGTCATCGTGTCGCCGGGCCCCGGATGCACCACAACCGGATCAACATCGACATCGAAGACGGCCTGAATCTGCGCGGGTTCACCGAATACGGACGGTCCACTTCGGCGGACCGGACCGCGCGACGGGCTCCTACCGAATGCTGCGCACCTGGGCGTTCGGCGGGAAGTTCCAGCTGCCTGAGCCCTTCGGATTCGAGATCGACTCCGCAGAGTGGGAACCTTGGGACGGCTGATCACCCGTACCCCGCCCGCGTGGTCGATCGGCTGACCGTCACCAGTCCGCTGATCGTCCCGTCGAAAGGCCCCCGGATGCCCCCGCTCCCCCGCCGGTCCACTGTGCTCCTCGGGGCGGCGCTGCTCCTGGGAGCGCCCCTGGCGGCCCCGGCTGTCGCGCTTCCGCCGTCACCCAACCCGCCCGCCCCGGGCATCCCCGCACCGCCCACGAACACTCCGTCCACGAACACTCCGCCCACGAACACTCCGTCCGCCAACACCCCACCCACGAACACCCCGCCGAACGGCCCCGTGCTGTCCGCCCCGGGGCAGGCCCCGGTAGCCGCCGCGCCCGTCCCCGGCCTGTACGGAACCAGCGCCCCGGCCACCGACGGTGTCCGGCGCCAGTCCCTCACCCTCCTGGCCCTGGCCGCCGCGAACGCCCGACCCGCGCCGCAGGCGCTGGACTGGCTGACCGCGCAGCAGTGCGCGGACGGCGCCTGGACGGCCTTCCGGTCCGACACCGCCGCCCCGTGCGACCCGGCACGGGGCGACGTCCAGGCGACCGCGCTGGCGGTCCAGGCGCTGCACTCCGTCGGCTCGTACGGCAAGCAGGTCGCCGACGGCACGGACTGGCTGCGCAAGCGGCAGCTGCCCGACGGTTCGTTCGGCGACGCGTCCACGACCGCGGTGGCGGTCACCGCGTTCGCCGCGACGGGGATCGATCCGGAGTCTGTGCGCTCGGCCCAGAACCACAGTCCGTACGACGCCCTGACGGCGCTCCAGCTCGGCTGCGGCGCACCGGAAACGGACCGCGGCGCGTTCCGGTCCGGGGAGAACCCGGACGTCCAGGCCTCCGCCTGGGCCGCCCTGGCCGCAGCGCGGTCCGGAGCGAAAGTGACCGCCGTTCCTCCGGTCGCGGTCACGCCGCTGCTCTGCCCACCGGCACCCCCGGCGCCCCCAGCGGACAAGAACCCGTCCGTCAGCACCGTGCTGGCGTCCCCGCCCGCCCCGCGCGAACTGGCCGCCCAGGCCGCGGTGGCCTGGCTGGTCCAGCGGGTCGCCGGGGACAAGCCCCTGCCCGGCACTCCGGCCGGGGACGCGCTGACCGTGCTGGCGCTGACCGCCACCGGACATCCGGCCGAAGCCCTGAAGGTGTCCGACCGGCTGGCCGTCGGCGCGAAGGCGCTGCCCGACGACTCCGCCCAGCTGGCGCTGGTCTCGCTGGCCGCATCCGCCGTCGGCCGCTCCCCCGCGTCCTTCGGTGGCGCCGACCTGCTGTCGCGGCTGGAGTCCGGCGGCCCCAGGGCCGCTGACATGCCCGTCCCGCAGGTGGTCCACACCGGCGCCACCAGCGACGACCACAGCACCCGCGACACGGTGTTCGGCGTCCTCGGGGTGCTGCTCGTCGCCGCGGTGGTGCTGGGCATGCGCGGCCGGAAGTCCGAAAAGTAGCAACACGCGCGGCAGGATTCACCGCGTCGGTCAGGTACAAAAGTCCCCTGTGGAGGTCGTTAAGGGGAATTTTGTACCTGACCGACGCGGCAGAAGCACGGGACCTACAGCCGCTGCAGAATCGTCCCCACCGCCATCCCGCCCCCCGCGCACATCGCGATCAGCGCGAACTCGGCATCCGTACGCTCCAGTTCGTGCAACGCCGACACGATCAGCCGGGCCCCGGTGGCACCCACCGGGTGCCCCAGCGAGATCGCCCCGCCGTTGACGTTGACCCGGGACAGGTCAGCGTCGAAGTGCTTCGCCCAGGCCAGGACCACCGCGGCGAAAGCCTCGTTGACCTCGATAACGTCCATGTCGGCCAGGCTCATCCCGGACCGGCCCAGGACCGCCTTGGTCGCCTCCACCGAACCGTCGAGCTGCAACCGGGGGTCCGTACCGACCATCGCCTGCGCCACGACCCTGGCGCGCGGGCACATGCCGAGCGCCTTGACGGCCCTCCTGGACCCCCACAGCACCGCGGCTGCACCGTCGGACAGCTGCGACGTGTTGCCCGCCGTGTGGATGCCGCCGGGCCTGATCGGCTTGAGGGCTCCGAGGGCTTCGATCGAGGTTTCCCGTACGCCCTCGTCTTCTTCGACCCGACGGTGGTCACCGTCCGGGTCTTCGGTGACCGGTGCCCGGACCCCGAAGGTCTCCCGCTTGAACCGCTGATTGTTGACCGCCTGCAGGGCCCGCTCCTGGGAGAGCAGTCCGTAGCCGTCGGCGGCGTCCCGGCTGATGCCGTACTTGCGGGCGATGCGGTCCGCCGCCTCCACCTGACCGGGCAGGTCGATGTCCCAGGCCGGCGGGTAGTGGCTGCCCAGGCCCGCTCCGGCGGAGCCCAGCGGGACCCGGCTCATCGATTCGACGCCGGCCGCGATGCCGAAGTCGATGCTCTTGCCCGCGATCAGACCGGCGACCAGGTGCCCGGCCTGCTGGCCGGAGCCGCACTGCGCGTCGACGGTGGTCGCCGCGACGTCGTACGGGAGGTCGGCGGCGAGCCAGGCGGTGCGTGCGATGTTTCCGCGCTGCTCCCCGGCCTGGGTGACACAGCCGGCGACGACCTGTTCGATCATGTCGGGGCGGGTACCGCTGCACGCGAGGACCTCCCGGTACGTCTGGCCGAGCAGTTCTGCGGGGTGGACGGTGGACAGTGCGCCCCCGCGCTTGCCCATGGGGGTGCGTACCGCGTCGACGATGACGGGCTCAGCCATGGCTGTTCCTTTCCTCGCGGGCGGATTCCGCAGCGCCGGGCATTCCGAGTCGTTCGGATATCCGGCCACCATCTCCGCCCCGGTAGCTTTCTAATCGCCACCGGCGCGGGGCACAACGTTTCCTATGTCACACCGGGATTTGAGCAAAACGGCGGTATAGGACAGGTTTTTGCCCGACTAATCCCGTACGGACGATGACATTTCCGACAACTACCGCCTCCCGCCTCAAGGGTCCCTCGTATTATTATTTCTGATAGGTCATCAGAAATACGCGAACCCCTTCCTGGCTCTTTCTGAAATGGCCCGGAATGGGTTCGACGGCTGTACGGAATTCCCTGCGGCCGAAGTCGACTCAGCTTGGACGCTGACTCAACCTGGACGCCGGGTCAGTGCGGAAGTCGCGTTGTCGTCGGGGCTGACTCAGTGCCGACGGCCGGTCAGCACCGGTTCGGCCGCGAGCTCTTCGGCCTCCGCGTCAGTGAACACCCGCGAGCGGATGAGGAACCGGAACCCGGTCGGCGACTCGACGGAGAATCCGCCGCCCCGGCCGGGCACCCGGTCGACCGTCAGGTGCGTGTGCTGCCAGTAGCCGTACTGCGCCGCGGAGATGTAGAACGGCGTCCCGGCAACGTCACCCAGGTAGACATCACTGCCGCCCACCTTGAACTCGTCCCGCGGGTAGCACATCGGTGACGATCCGTCACAACAGCCGCCGGACTGGTGGAACAGCAAAGGACCGTGCTGTTCCGCGAGTTCGGCCAGCAGACCGGCGGCATCGCCGGTGATCGCGACCTTCTCCAGCATGATGACTCCAGACGATGGGTTCTGGAACAAACCGAGCTTCTTCGGGCTGTAACTGACTAGCGGGCTCTTCGTCCCATGGTGGAACAGGAGCAACTCCCGCGCCAACCCGCGGCAGCAGCGGAGGGCGCCCTCCGCTGTGCCCGACCGGCCCGGGACCGGTCCGGTCAGGACCGTTCGTAGTGCCACCCGTTGCCGCTCGCGGGCCCCACGTTGTGCTGGATCCCGCTCGGATCGCTGATGGTGAAGAACGACGGGTCCAGCGTCCCGCAGAAGCCACCGGTGGAGCGGCCCTGGTCCACTGGCGCCGGGCCGAGGTTGATCCGGCTCCCGCCAGCGGTCACCGACACCACCTTGGCCACGTTCTCGCAGTGCCCCGTTGCGCTCGACTCACTGACCAGACGGACGATCCCGGACCGGGAGATGTCCACCTTGTCCGGCTGACCGATGTTGTACTGGGCCTTGATGGCCCAGGAGCCGACAAAGCCCGACGGGGCCACGTCCCCGGCGGACGAGCCGCCGCCGGTCGGACCGGAGGCACCCGTACCGGTACCCGAGCTTCCACCCGCACTCGTGCCCGGGCCGCCGCCGGCCGAGCTCGAACCGCCGCCGGCGCCGCCGCCGCCGGAACCTCCATTATTGGAATTTCCGGCACTGCCGCCGCCGCTTGTCGGACCGGAACCGCCCGTACTGGTGCCTGAGCCGCCGCTGACCGAGCTCGAGCCACCGCCGGCACTACTGCCGCCACTGGAACCTCCGCCGTGGGAGCCCCCGGTGCTGCTGCCTCCACCCGGGGAGCCGGAGCCGCCCAAAGACGTCCCCCCGTCGGCGGCGGAACCCTGCGCGCCACCACCGTTCGAGCCCGAACCGCCGCCGCCCTGTGCAGCCTTCCCGTCCTGTCCGTTTTCGCCGTCCTGCCCCTTGCCGCCGGGGCTCGGCGGGCTCGGCGGGCTCGGCGCGCCCTGCGGTGCTGAACTACCCAGCACGGAAGGGGAGTTGCTGATACTAGGAGTCGCGGAACTGCTAGGCGCCAAGGACGCCGCCTGCGGCCCGCCACTGCCTAACAGGTGGAACAGCGCCACCGTGCCGCCGCCGATCGCGAGCACGGCGACGACCGCCACGGCGATGGTCCAGGACCGCCGCCCCCGCCGCTCGGTCTCGGAGGTACCGCCCACGGCCACCGCACCGACCGCCGGCGCGGCGGACACCGCTTTCTCGCCCAGCCTGACCGTCTGCTCGCCAGACACAGCTTTCTCGCCCGGCCCGACCGCCGCCGCGGCGAACGCGGCCTTCTCGCCCAGCCTGACCGTCTGCTCGCCAGACTCGGCCTTCTCGCCCGGCCCGACCGGCTGCCGGTCGAGGCGCTCGCGGCCGGCCTCCGCCTCCACCTCGGGCACCACCTCGGGCACCACCTCGGGCACCACCTCGGGCACCACCTCGGGCACCGCCTCGGGCACCGCCTCCGCGTCGAGCAGCCACGCCGCCTGGCGCGCGAGGTGCGCCACAACCCCGGGCGGCAGCCACACCCCGCCGGCCGCCGTCGGCCGGATCCGGTCCGGGTCCTCCAACAGCTCGTCCACGCTGGCCCGTTCGTCGACGCCCTTGGTCAGACAGCGGCTGATGAGTGCACGCAGGGCCTCGTCCCCCACCTGCTCCAGGTCCGGCTCGGCCTCCACGATCTGGAACATCACCGCGTGCTGATTGTCGGCACCGTGCCCGAAGGGCAGCTCGCCGGTCGCCGCGTACATCAGGACGCAGCCAAACGTGAACACATCGCTCTTCGCCCCCGCGCGCTGCCCGCGGACCTGCTCGGGCGACATGAATCCGGGCGAGCCGACGATCATGCCGGTGCTGGTCAGCAGCGACTCGACTGAAGTCCGCAGAGCCCGCGCGATGCCGAAGTCGATAACGCGAGTTCCCTCGACGGTCAGCATCACGTTCGACGGCTTGAGGTCGCGGTGCACGATCCCGGCCGCGTGGATGTCCTTGAGTGCGTGCAACAGCCCGTCAGCGAGGGAGTGCACGGAGTCCACGGGCAAGGGGCCGTGCCGCCGTACGACCTGCTCGAGCGACAGTCCGGGAACGTACCCCGTCGCCACCCAGGGCCGTTCGGCCTCGGGGTCCGCGCCGAGGACGGGCGCGGTGTAGCGCTCGTCGACGCGCCGGGCGGCGTCGATCTCGCGGCGGAAGCGGGCACGGAACCGCACGTCCGAGACGTGTTCCTCGTGCACGACCTTCACGGCGACCGTACGCCCGCCTTCGGACCGGGCGAGGAACACCCGCCCCATGCCGCCGGCGCCGAGCCGCCCGAGCAGCAGGTATGGTCCGATCCGCCTCGGGTCACCGGCCGCGAGCGGTTTTATGCCGCCGCCGGTGTTGTCGTCACCCTGGTCATCGCCCATGGCACTGCTCATACTGCCCGGTCCCCCGATTTTGCCCTGTGGCCGGCCAGCTGACTCCAGTCGGCCGAAATCGGGCTCAGGATAAGGCTGTTGACGTTTAAGGTGAAGGGGACATCCGGACGGTACGGTTGGGTTCCGGACCCCGAAGGACCCGCAGGACGGCAGGTCCTGCGGCGGTGAACCGTTCCGCCGTGGGAGATTCCGTTCGGCGTCCGCTCCGGCGACCGGGCACGACGCAAGGCGCCTGACAGGTGCGATCCCCGGCCAGGCGCCTCCTTTCGGGCGTCTAGAAGAAGCCCAGCTTCCTCGGGCTGTAACTCACGAGCAGGTTCTTGGTCTGCTGGTAGTGCTCCAGCATCATCTTGTGGTTCTCCCGGCCGATGCCGGACGCCTTGTAACCACCGAAGGCCGCGTGCGCGGGGTAAGCGTGGTAGCAGTTGGTCCACACCCGGCCGGCCTTGATGCCCCGGCCCATGCGGTAGGCCCGTGCGGCGTCCCGCGTCCACAGGCCGGCGCCCAGGCCGTACAGCGTGTCGTTCGCGAGCCGCAGCGCTTCGGCTTCGTCGGAGAACGTGGTCACCGCGACGACGGGGCCGAAGATCTCCTCCTGGAAGATCCGCATGGAGTTGTCGCCCTTGAAGATGGTGGGCTCGACGTAGTAGCCCTCCTCGTAGCCCTCGACCGTCTTGCGCGCGCCGCCGGTCAGGACTTCGGCGCCCTCCTGCCGGCCGATGTCGAGGTACGACAGGATCTTCTCCAGTTGGTCGTTCGACGCCTGCGCGCCGATCATCGTCGCCGGGTCGAGCGGGTTGCCCTGGATGATGGCCCGCGTACGTTCCAGCGCCTTCTCCATGAACCGCTCGTAGATCGACTCCTGGATGAGTGCGCGTGACGGACACGTGCACACCTCACCCTGGTTGAGCGCGAACATCACAAAGCCCTCGACGGCCTTGTCGAAGAAGTCGTCGTCCGCGTCGCACACGTCGGCGAAGAAGATGTTCGGGCTCTTGCCGCCGAGTTCCAGTGTCACAGGGATGATGTTCTCGCTGGCGTACTGCATGATCAGGCGGCCGGTCGTCGTCTCGCCGGTGAAGGCGACCTTGGCGATGCGGTTGCTGGACGCCAGGGGCTTGCCCGCCTCGAAGCCGAAGCCGTTGACGACGTTGACCACGCCCGGCGGCAGCAGGTCGGAGATCAGGTCCATGAGTACGAGGATGCTGACGGGTGTCTGCTCGGCGGGCTTGAGGACCACGCAGTTCCCGGCCGCGAGCGCGGGGGCGAGCTTCCAAGTCGCCATCAGGATCGGGAAGTTCCACGGGATGATCTGCGCGACGACGCCCAGCGGCTCGTGGAAGTGGTACGCCACGGTGTCGGCGTCGATCTGTCCGATCGACCCCTCCTGCGCGCGGATCGCACCGGCGAAGTAGCGGAAGTGGTCGACGGCCAGCGGCAGGTCGGCGGCCAGGGTCTCGCGGACGGGTTTGCCGTTCTCCCACGTCTCGGCGACGGCGAGCTTTTCGAGGTTCTCCTCGATGCGGTCGGCTATCCGCAGGAGGATGTTCGACCGCTCGGTGGGGCTTGTGTTCCCCCACGCCTCGGCGGCCGCGTGCGCGGCGTCGAGGGCGAGTTCGACGTCCTCGGCGGTGGAGCGGGCCACTTCGCAGAACGGCTGTCCGGTGACCGGGGTGATGTTGTCGAAGTAGCGGCCCTGCACCGGCGCGACCCACTTGCCGCCGATGAAGTTGTCGTAGCGGGCTTCGAAGCTGATGACGCTTCCGGACTCGCCCGGACGGCTGTAGACCACGATGGTTCCCCTCGCCATAAGTGATTCACGCACGCGGATCCGCGCCCGCTGTCAGTGGACGGTGATTCTTCGGCGCTCACTCCGCACGCTAGTACCAGTGGCGCAGGTCACACCAGGGGCTGAAGTCGGACAGGACCACGATTTCAGGTCGCGGCCAACACCTCGGGACAGTCGACGCCGTGGTCCCAACGGGCCAGGGCCCGGCGGTCGAGGAGGACGACGTCGTTCTGGTGCGCGAGCGCACGGGCTTTCGCGGTGAACGAGCCTGCGGTCGCGGCCAGGACGCGGCGCGCCTCGGGGCCGGTGTCGGCGATGAAGCGTTCGACGACTGCGCCGGACACGGGGATGGCGGCCGTCGTGCAGCAGCGCAGGACCACCGGGCGGTCGTCCTGCCCGGTGGCGGTGATGTCGGCGGCGTACGCGTCGGCCGGCAGAGTGGAGGTACGGACCTGCCCCAGACCGTCCCGACGGCAGAGCCCCGCGAGGTGCCCGGCGAGCCGGGCGGGGTCCATCCGGCCCAGGCGCAGGCCGGTGGCCCGCAGTGCGTGGTCGGTGTCCTGCGGGTTCCGGTCAGGTCGTCGCGTACGGGTCCACAACGCGGCACCGAGCAGCAGCGGGGTGGCGAGGAGGGCCACCGACAACGCCGGGTGCTGCGCGGCGTCGAGGAGGTGGAGCCAGAGCCAGCCGCCGAGTGCGGCGGTTTCGGCGACGGTGAGCACTATGAGCAGGCGACGGCGGGACGGGGCCGCTTCCGCGCCGTCCCGGCCGGCCTGTTTTCGCAGCGCGTTCTTCTGTGTTGCCGTCATGACTGCGGTCTCCCCTGGCGTCGACGACGTCGGTCCTGTCCGTGTCGTGCTGCCCGTCGGGTACGGCGTGCACACCGTTTTCTGACTTTGTGTCACCTGTGGAGTGCGGCGCATACCGGCGCACGGGTGCCGCGCATGCTCCCCCGTCGTGCGTTCGGTTTCAAGAGCTTTCCGAGGGCCTGTTCGAATCGCGGGCGGCGACTGGGTACGGTCGAATGGAGCGGATCCGCGTTCGCCGTGGTTCCAAGACTGTTTCCGGGAAGAGGACTCTCCATGGATGTGACCGTTGCCGATGTGCCGGACAAGAGCCGGTACGAAGCCCACCTCGACGGGACCCTCGCGGGCGTTGTCGAGTACCTGTCGGTGGGCGACGTCGTAGCACTGGTGCACACGGAGGTGCGGCCGGAGTTCGACGGGCGCGGGGTCGGCGGGGCGCTGGCGAAGGGCTCGCTGGACGATCTGCGGGCGCGGGGCTTGAAGGTCCTTCCGACCTGTCCGTACATCGCGGGGTGGATCGACCGGCATCCGGAGTACAAGGACCTGGTGATCGAACTGCCGGAGGAGACCGAGGGCGGCTGAGGCTCTGACCGCCCCGCTCCGCCGCCCCGTGCGCTGCTGCCCGGGTCGGCGTTTCCCCACCCGACTGTGGTCCCGTGGGGCACAGTCGCTTCCCGGCCCGCCGTGGCCCCGTGCGGCAGGGCCCGGGGCCACGACCGGGCGGGGAATGAGTGACCTGGTCAAGTACCGTGGCGCGCATGTCCGACGTCCCGCGCCTGCTTTTCATCTGCACCGGCAACGCCACCCGCTCTGTGCTGGCCGGGGCCCTGGCCGCCGCCGCACGTCCCGAGTGGGCCGTGGAGACCGCCGGGACCTTCGTCGTGGAGGGCCAGCCGATGAGCTGGCGCACCCGGCGCGGCTTCGAGGAGATCGGCCTGGCAGTGCCGTGGCACCGGAGCCGGCAGCTGACCGAGGAACTGCTCGTCGGGGCGGATGTCATCGTGGCCCTGGCCTGCGAACACGTGCACTACATCCGGCGGAACCACCCGGCCGCCGCACCCCGTACGGCCACGTTGAAAAGGTTGCTCCAAGACCTCCCGCCCGGGGCCGGAAAACTGCCGGAACGAATCGCCCTCCTCGACTTGGCGGACATCCCCCTGGACGACTCGTGGGAGGACGTGGTGGACCCCGGCGGCGGCGAGGTGGAGGAGTTCACCGCGTGCGCACGGGAGCTCGACGCGCTCCTGGCGGAGCTGCTGCCCCGGCTCGGCTGAGCCGACCTACCGGCTCCCCCGTACCCTCCTGTCTGTGGACAACAAGGACAATCTCGCAAGCCTCAGCATCATCGACTCCTGGCCCTGCACGACCACCGCCGCTGTGGTGGTCGGCAAAGACGGCACCGTGCTGGGCTCGCACGGCCCCACGGGGCGGGAATTCGCGCTCGCGTCGGTGACCAAGCTGCTCACCGCGTACGCCACCCTGGTCGCGGTCGAGGAGGAAGCAGTCCTCCTGGATGACCCCGCGGGCCCGGAGGGCTCGACGATTGAGCACCTGCTCGCGCACGCCTCGGGCCTGGCCTTCGACGGGTACCAGCCGATCTCCAAGCCGGGCACCCGGCGGATCTACTCGAACACCGGCTTCGAGGTGCTCGGCCACACAGTCGAGGAGGCCACCGAGATCCCGTTCGCGGACTACCTCCGGCAGGCCGTACTCGAGCCACTCGGCATGACCTCCACCCGCCTGGAGGGCACCCCCGCCGCCGGCGGGGTGTCCACCGCGGCGGACCTGGCGAAGTTCGCCGCCGAACTCCTGAACCCGCAGGTGCTGGCCCCGCTGACCATCGCGCACGCGACCAGCGTCGCGTTCCCGGGCCTGGACGGTGTGGTCCCCGGCTACGGACGGCAGAACCCGTCCGACTGGGGCCTTGGTTTTGAGGTCAAGGGTACGAAGAAACCGCACTGGACCGGGATCACGAACTCCCCGGCGACTTTCGGCCACTTCGGGCAGCGCGGCAGCTTCCTGTGGGTCGACCCGGCACTGAACGCCGCGTGTGTGGTGCTGACCGACAAGGACTTCGGGCCGTGGGCCACCGAGGCCTGGACCCCGTTCAACGATGCGGTTGTAGCCGAACTCGCACAACGGGCCTGATCTTCCGTACGCCGCTGACCGGGTCATAATGAGACCCGGTCAGCGGATATCAACCAGTTTTTCTGACACGCCGTCAAAATCGTTACCCGGGTTTGACAGACTGCGCCTTGTCCGCCGCCCGCGCGGACGCGAGGGTACGTGACCAGGTCGGGCAGGCGCCTCACGGCCAGGCTCCACCCGCGCCGAACTAGCCCGACTGCACTGCCTTTTCCCCGTTGCAGTCGAAAGGCCTGGCGCATGCGTCCTTCTTCGCCCCTGTCCTCGAACACATCGTCCGCGAACACATCGTCACCGAACACATCGTCACCGAACACGTCGTCACCGAACACGTCGTCACTGAACACCCCGTCCGACGGCGCACCCGGGCTGTCGAACATCCTGGACCGCATGTCGGGGCCGGTACGCGCCGCCGCGCTGCGCAACATCGCCTCCCGCCGCTCAGTCCTGACCGCCGGGCTCGCCGTCGCGGGAGCCGGTGCGCTGGCGGCCTGCGGCACGTCGGGAACCGGCAAGAAGGCCGCCCCGGCCGGCGGCTCGGAAGCGCCCAAGGCCGCCGCCGCCGCGGCCGACAAGTCAGACAATGACAAGCTCGTGCGCTTCTCCAACTGGCCGCTGTACATCGACGTCGACGAGAAGGACAAGCAGAAGCGGCCCACACTGGCGGCCTTCACCGAGTCCACCGGCATCAAGGTCGACTACGTCGAAGACATCAACGACAACATCGAGTTCTACAGCAAGCTGCGCCCGCAGTTCGCCGCGGGCAAGGACGTCGAGCGCGACATCATGGTGCTCACGAACTGGCTTGCCGCCAAGGTCATCCGGCTGGGATACGCGCAGAAGCTGGACGCGGCGAACATGCCGAACGCGGTAAAGAACCTCGACCCGAAGTTCAAGCAGGCGAGCTGGGACCCCGGGCGCCAGTACTCCTACCCGTGGACCGAGATCGTCGCGCTGATCGCGTACAACGAGAAGGCCACCGGCGGGTACATCCCCAAGTCGGTCGACGACCTGCTGACCAACCCGAGACTCAAGGGGAAGGTCGCGCTGCTCAGCGAGATGCGCGAGACCGTGGGGATGACGTTGCTCGCCATGGGCAAGAAG
This sequence comes from Kitasatospora sp. UYEF31, assembly GCF_057291755.1. Lineage (NCBI taxonomy): Bacteria > Bacillati > Actinomycetota > Actinomycetes > Kitasatosporales > Streptomycetaceae > Kitasatospora > Kitasatospora sp. UYEF31. The sequence goes on along the minus strand of NZ_JBXAWK010000006.1, from coordinate 133,707 downwards.
CCCGAGACGGTCACCGACGACGAGTTCAAGGCCGCCGTCGCGAAGATCCAGAGCGCGGTGGACAAGAAGCAGATCCGGCGCTTCACCGGCAACGACTACATCCAGGAACTCGCGTCCGGCGACATCGCCGCGTGCCTGGCGTGGTCCGGCGACCTGATCCAGCTCCAGGCCGACAGCCCCGAGGTGAAGTACGTGGTGCCCGACACGGGCTACTTCACCTCCACGGACGAGTGCCTGGTCCCGGAGCGCGCTCAGCACAAGAAGAACGCCGAGAAACTGATCGACTACTACTACCAGCCAGCGGTCGCCGCGCAGCTCACCGCGTACATCAACTACCGCTCACCGGTAGCCGGGATCAAGGACGAGGTCGTCAAGTTGAACCCGGGCATCGCGTCGAACCAGCTGATCTTCCCAGACGCCGCGACGGCCGCGAAGGGACACGAGTTCCGGACGCTGACCGAGGACGAGGAAACGCGGTACGAGGACCTGTTCAGCAAGCTCATCGGCACCTGACCGTACTGGGTCCTGGATCTGAAGGATCGTCAATGAGCTTTGCAGTCAAGGCTGTTCCTGAAACACCCGAGCCACCGTCAGCGGCCAGGAGTCCGCGCGGCAACCGGGTCCCGTACCTCCTGCTGCTGCCCGGCATCGCCTGGCTGGTGCTGTTCTTCGCGGTGCCGCTGTTCTTCCAGGCTTCAATGTCGCTGCAGACCGGCACCCTGGAGACCGGCTACGTACAGACCTGGCACTGGTCCACCTACTCCGACGCATTGTCCGAGTACACACCGCAGTTCCTGCGCTCCATGATGTACGCCGGTGCGGCCACGGTCCTGTGCCTGGTGGCGGCCTATCCGCTCGCCTACACGATCGCGTTCCGCGCGGGCCGCTGGCGCAACCTGCTGCTCGTGCTGGTCATCGCGCCGTTCTTCACCAGTTTCCTGGTACGCACGCTGGCCTGGAAGACCATCCTGGCTGACGACTCGACGGTCGTGCACGTGCTGAACGCGCTGCGCATCACCGACGGCACCGCACTGCTCGGGCTGACCGAGTCGGACCGGGTCCTGGCGACCCCGCTCGCGGTGATCTGCGGACTGACGTACAACTTCCTGCCGTTCATGATCCTGCCGCTGTACGCGTCACTCGACCGGATCGACCCGCGGCTGCACGAGGCCGCGAGTGACCTGTACGCCCGCCCGTTCGACACGTTCCGGCGGGTCACACTGCCACTGTCGATGCCCGGAGTGGTGGGCGGCACGCTGCTGACGTTCATCCCGGCGTCGGGCGACTACATCAACGCCCAACTCCTGGGCACCACCCGGGAAACGATGATCGGCAACACGATCCAGAGCCGTTTCCTGCGGGTGCTCGACCACCCGACGGCGGCTGCGCTGTCCTTCATGCTGATGGCCGTGATCCTGGTGATCGTCACCGTTTACATCCGCCGCGCCGGTACGGAGGAACTGCTGTGACCGCGATCTGGGCCTTCCTCCGCCGGAACCTGGTGGTGTTCGCCGGACTCGGCACGCTGGTGTACCTGCTCGCCCCGAACGCCGTCGTGATGGTGTTCTCGTTCAACAAGCCCAACGGCCGCTACAACTACGAGTGGGAGCGGTTCTCGGCCGACGCCTGGAAGGACCCGTGCGGAGTCGCGGGGATGTGCGACGCGGTACAGCTGAGCCTGCGGATCGCTGTATTCGCGACTATCGGCGCGACGGTGCTCGGCACGCTGATCGCGTTCGCCCTGGCGCGCTACCGGTTCCGGGCGCGGGGCGCGGTCAACGCGATGATCTTCCTGCCGATGGCGATGCCGGAGATCGTGATGGCGGCGTCGATCGGGGTGCTGTTCCTGAACCTCGGTATCGACTTCGGCTTCACCACCATCCTGATCGCACACATCACCTTCTGTGTGAGCTTTGTGGTGACCGCGGTGAAGGCCAGGGTCGCCGGGATGGACCCGGCGCTTGAGGAGGCCGCGCGGGACCTGTACGCCTCACCCGTGCAAGTGTTCTGGCGGATCACCCTGCCGCTGGCCGCTCCCGGCATCGCGGCCGGGGCGATGCTCGCCTTCGCGCTCAGCTTCGACGATTTCGTGATCACCAACTTCACCGCCGGCAACGACGTGACGTTCCCGATGTTCGTGTGGGGCGCGGCGCAGCGCGGCACGCCGCCGCAGATCAACGTGATCGGCTCGGGGATGCTCGTGCTCGCGGTGGTGATCGTGGTGGCCGCCCAGGCCGTGGGCCGGAAGCGGGAGGCGAAGGCCTGAACCGCCGGGACCCGTGCGGGGCGGCACGGGGCCGGGACGAGGTGGCCGTTCCCGGGCCCGTGCCGCGCCGCACGGGCCCCGCGCCACGCACCGCGGGCAGGGCGCCGGTCGGCTACCGTCAGCGGGTGATCTTGTCGCTCTTCGCCGCCCTGGCCGCTGCCGCCTGTTATGGAGTGGGCACCGCCCTACAAGCCCTCGCCGCCCGCCGGACCGCCACATCGTCCGGACTGGACCCGCGCCTCCTGGGCCGGGTCATGAAACAGTGGCCGTTCCTGCTCGGCACGGCACTCGACTTCGTCGGCTTCGCGTTCCAGTTCGTGGCGTTGCGCGACTTGCCGATCTTCGCGGTGCAGGCAGCGCAGGCCGGCAACCTGGCGGTGACCGCCGTGGTGGCGATCCCGATCCTGGGGGCCCGGCTACGGCGGCCCGAGTGGGGGGCCGTACTGGCGGTGGTCGGGGGCCTGTCGCTGCTCGGCCTGTCAGCTGGTGCGGAAGGTGCGTCCGGCGCGGGAACGGGGTTCCGCTTCGGGCTGCTCGGGGCGGCTCTGCTCGTCGGCGTCGCGGGCTTCGCAGCCGCCCGGTGCGCGGAGCCGTGGCGGTCCCGCCTGCTCGGTCTGGTGGCGGGTCTGGGTTTCGGTCTGATCGCCTTGTGCGCGCGGGTGATCACCGATTTCGGCCCGGCCGATCTGGTACGGAACCCGGCCACCTGGGCGTTGCTCATCGGCGGCGCGTTGACCTTCCTGCTCTACGCGACGGCTCTGCAGGGCGGGGCGGTCACCGTGGTGGCCGCGTCAGTGGTGATCGGCGAGACGGTGCTGCCGGCGGCGGTGGGCGTCCTGGCGTTGGGCGATCACAGCCGCGCGGGTTTTGCTCCGGTGGCTGTGGGCGGTTTCCTGATCGCCGTCGTGGGGGCGATGGTGCTGTCCCGCTTCGGCGAGGGCGGGGACGGCTCACCCGCCAAGGCTGCGGCGGCCCGGCCGGAGGAGTGATTTCCGGATCGCGGGCCGCACGGGGCTGACGCGTCAGTTGCGGCAGCCGTACACGATCCTGATTTTGACCTTGCGGCTTTGACCTTGCGGCTTTGACCTTCAGGTTTTGACCTTCAGGTTTTGACCTTCAGGTTTTGACCTTCAGGTTTTGACCTTCGGTTTCTGGTCTTTCGACTTCCAGCGGACCGCGCGCGCTCAGTGTTCTTCGGGCTCGATCAGGTGGTAGTCGAGTTCGCCGACGGTGTGGGCGAGTTCAGCTGGGGTGTACACCGCGCCGTCGTAGACGAAGGCCGGTTCGACGGCGGTCTCGACGGTGCCGTCCGCGCCGCTTTCGACGACCACCACGGCCCAGGCCACCAGCGGGCACAGTTCCGGCTCCGCGCCCGCCCGGGTCACCTCGACGTCCCAGCCGGGCTCCGCCTGGCACAGGCTGACGACGCTGCGACGGGTGTAGCGCATGACTGGACTCCTCGTGCGGGCTGCTCGGCGCCTGGTTGACGCGGCGTCAGCACAGCTTATGGGTCCGCGCAGACAGCCGGGGCGACAGACGGCAGTGGGGCCGCCGGGGACGTACGTCACAGCGTCGGCCGTACGCGCGAACGGGTAGCGGATGCCTGGTGGGGAATGCCAGACGCTATGCCCGGGTTGTGTGACCGGGCCCCGCAACCGCCTCGACCGGACGAAACCGGCCGGTTCGGGCAACCAAATCCTTATAGGACGGAGAGCCATCATGGCGACGGTCACCTTGACCAAGGAGAACTTCGACGAGGTCGTCGGTGCCGGCGGTCTGACGGTCATCGACTTCTGGGCGGAATGGTGCGGTCCGTGCCGCCAGTTCGCCCCGGTCTTCGAAAAGGTCTCGAACCAGACCGAGCACGTGACCTTCGCGAAGGTCGACACCGAGGCCCAGCAGGAGCTCGCGGCGGCGTTCGAGATCCGCTCGATCCCGACGCTGATGCTGGTCCGCGACAGTGTTGTGGTCTTCTCCCAGGCCGGCGCGCTGCCCGAGGCCGCGCTGACCGATCTGATCGGGCAGGCCCAGGGCTTGGACATGGACGAGGTCAAGCGCAAGGTGAGCGCGGACCAGAACGATTCCACAACGACCTGACCTGCACAAACACCGTAATCCAAGATCCTGTTGCGCTCCGCGCGGGGCAGGCGTTTACTGGAATCAGTGGGAGGGGCCCGGACTCGAAAAGACGCGGAGAAGTGGTAGACCGCTTGCCACGCACCGCGCAATCAAAATCCGCGGAATGCGGATCGGGCCCCCTCTCCACTGCACGGAAGAACAGCACAGATGTAGCGCACAGTAGTAGTGGTATCGCAGACGGAAGGAGGACCTCGTCGCAGGACCGACCGTTCACGAGCACGACTACACAGAACGCAACACGAGAACCAGCAACACAAGAATCAGCAACACCGCAGAATCACACGGAACACCTGAAGGCCCGGCTCTCGTGAGAGAACCGGGCCTTCAGTCTGTGCCGCCGTGCGGGGCCCGTCCGCACCGACGTTGTGATCCAGTGACGGATGATCCCGACTTTCCGGGAGCATCCGTCACTGGATCACGACCGCTACGGACAGTGGGTCCCGGTCCGGGCGGCGGTCCGACGACGACGGGGCTTTCCCCTTGATCGAGGACACCGGTGGTCATGTGGCGATGGTCAGCGTAGTTGATCGTTGTTCGTAAGTGATCGGGCTCTGTTGGCCGAGGGCGGAGTGCCGTCGCCTGGTGTTGGGGAAACGCCCCAGTCACGAACGGCCCACCCCTGTAATCCCAGGGACGGGCCGTTCGTCGTACCGGGATAGCGGCATCCCGAGTACCGTTCTGATGTCAAGTCAGAACGGAGTCCACTATGCCCGGCACCACCGGCATTGGCACAGGCGCACGCATTGCGGCGTACCGACGACTGCACCGGCTCACCCCGGCGGGGCTGGCCGAAAAAGCGAACATCTCCTACAGCCTGCTGACGAAAGTCGAGTCCGGGAACCGGCCGGCTACACCGGCACTGGTCGCGGCGTGCGCGCGGGTGCTGGGGATAAGCGTCAATACCCTGCACGGTCAGCCCTTCATCTTCGACCAGGCGGAAGACCGTCTGGACGGTCCGCTCAACGATCTGCGTGTGTCCATCGACAACTGGGACACCCCGCTGGATGAGTTGCCCGTACGGGCGCTGGACGCTGTGGAGGGCGACGTCAGGCAACTGCTTCTCGTCCGTGGCAAATCCGACTTCGGGCAGGTCGCCGCCGCCGCCCCGGCGCTCATTGACGAACTGGTCCAGATTTCGCAGACCACCACAGGTCAGCAAGCCGAGGTTGCCCACCATTTTTTGGTGCACGTCTACCGGGCCGCGCATACGGTGGCCTATGGACTGGGGCTGACGGATCTGGCCCTGCTGCTGCTGGCCCGGATGGAGTACTCCGCGCAGCGTGCGGGCGACCCGTACCTGATGGCGTTGTACGGGTACCTGCGGGCGCAGACCTCGTTCTCCACCGGCCGGCACGAAGTGGGCCAAAAGATCGTCGAACGGGCCCAGGAAGACCTCGCGCCCGGCGTCAGCGCCGGAAACAAAACAGCGCTGTGCGTATCGGGGAACCTGCACCTGCGGACGTCGATCCTGGCCACGCGGATGGGCGACGGCGCGACGGCCCGGGGAGCGCTGGCCGAGGCGCGCGCCGTGGCCGAGCTCCTTGGCGGGGTGGAAATCGGCGGCGGGGTGGAGATCGGCGGCCACGTCATGTCGTTCGGGCCGACCAACGTGGCTCTCCACGCCGCGGCCGTTGAGATTGAATTGGGCGAGCACGGAAAGGCGCTCACCCTCGCAAAGAAGGTGCGCATCCCGGAGGGGTTCCCACCGTCCCGGGTGGGACACCACCACATCGACACGGCCCGCGCGCAACTGTGGACGGGAAAAACGGATGACGCGCTGGCCTCGCTCTTCAAGGCTAGGCGTATCGCGCCGCAGCAGGCGAAGTACCACCCCCTCGTGCGGGAAACCGTGGCCGGCCTGGTGCGATCCTCACGCAGTACGCCGGATACGTTGATCGGCTACGCCTCTTGGGTGGGCGTGCAGCTCTAGCCGCACCGCAGTACCGGGCCCGAACTTTCACGCCTTTCACAAGGTGTGAAAGTCCGGGCCCTTCTGCGTGACGATGCTGTCACTGACAGCATTTTTGATGCCAGGTCAGGAGAGGCAGGCATGTCCACTCCCCGCTCGTCCCGCCCCGAGGGGACATACCGGCCAGGCGGGCCCTCGGCCGTACTGGAGTGCGACAAGGAACCTCTGTCGCTCCCACAGCGCATCCCGGGGAAAGCGCTCCAGCGCCTTGCCCGATCGAGCCCGGCCAGTGGCTGGGCCGGCTGGTTCACGAAGCCCGGTGATCACCCGGTGGGGGCATCCGCTCCGCGGACCGACAGCAACCCCGAGTCGCGCGAGGAGAAATTCCCATTCACCCTGCGGGACTTCCGGCCCAGCCACCAAGACTGTGCGCGGTGGTCGGCAGTGGACTGGGACGTGTTCCTCAACCTGGGCGGGATCGCGTGACCAGGACGGACGTGACGGCCGTGCACACCCCGCTGGACTACCACTGGACTTTGCCCACGGTGGCGGTCTCCGTACCGCGGATTCGCCGGGCGGTGCGCGAAGCGCTGATCGCGTGCGGTCTGTCCCGTGACCACCCGCTGCTGGACGTCGCGTTGGTGGTCCTGAACGAACTGACGACAAATTGCGTCCAGCACACGGCGCTGCTCTCCGCGTACTTCGACGTGCGCCTGGTGGTCGAGGGCGGGCTCCTGACCCTCGCGGTCCACGACCGTCACCCCTACCGGCCGAGCGCCCTGTTCGTCGCCCACATGGACGGCCTGGGCGGACGGGGCCTGGCAATCGTCCGGGCCCTGGTGGACGACGTCGGAGGCAGCACCGCCGTACCGGCCGACGACGACGGCAGCGGGAACCTGTACGTGATCCAGGACGAGGACACCGGCCGGCCGACCGGCCTCGATGTCTGGGCCAGCGCCTACGTCCCCCCTGGCGCAGTCGTCATCAGCCTGGTTGATCTGAAGGATGATTGGCTCGTCGGCACCGATGCCGATGTCGACGCCGACGGACTCGCCGTTTTGCAGGAGGAAGTCGACCGGGTCTTCGCCGACCTCAGCTGACCGCCCGCCAGCTCGGCGCCACGGAAGGAACCCGGCATGAAGGAACCCCCCATGACTGACGCTGAATTCCGCGTTGTGCGGGAGCACCTATGTGCGGGAGCACCTAGGACTCACCGGCGACTGGCTCGCCGCGCACCTCAACGTCTCCCCCCGCACCGTCCGCCACTGGGAACAGGGCAAGTATTCAATCCCCGCCGGCGTGCGCCGCGAACTCGAAAACCTCGAAGCGCGCACCGGCGGATTTGTCACCGGCTGCATCAAACAGCTCCTCGACGTGCCCGACCCGGGGATTCTCACCTACCGCAACGACGACGAGTACCACGCCGCGCACCCCGAGATCCCGTTCCCTGCCTCCTGGCACCGGGCCGCCGTCGCCCGCGTCGCCCAAAAAGTACCGGCGCTCGCAATCGTGTACGCCGCGGCGGCACCGACGCCACTGCGGTGACAGTCCGTCACCCCACAAAGTCACAGGCCGCAGGCCAGTAGAAGCCCGGCGACCTGGACGTGATGGTTGTCCTGGACACCGGCTACGACGTTCCCCAAATTGCGTTCCTCCTCGCCGACCTGGCCGCCTTAAACCGGCACGCCGGTGCAGCTCGGTGGGCGTACAAAGGGTGCGACCAGAATGCGAGCGAAAGATGCGTTGAGGGCCGATTTTGCTGACAGAAGCCAGCGTTGACCTGGGAGTTTACCGGCATTTGATGCTCCCACCGCTATTTCATATTCTGGTATTACTCTTTACGAGCCAGCACTCGCCACCGTCAGCACGATCCCCACAGTCTCTTCTGCGGCATCGCCAGCCGTAAGCTGGTCCCATCCCCGCACCAAAGGGCACCCCATGACCCAAGAAGCCCGCCGCGCCCCGGACCGGGCGCCTGACCTCACACAGACGGTCGAGCAATGGCTGTTGGCCGGGAAAAAAACTTCACCGGCGAGGCTGAGCTGATAGCCACCGACATCGCTGTACGGGCCAGCAAAGAGCTGCTCCGCTCGTACGCCGACACGTGTGGGCAGTTCGACCCCGAATCGCTGTGTGATCTTGGTTTCGCCGCCCTACGGTGGTCCGGTATCGACCCGCACGGCCACTCTACGTGGGCCCTGCACCGAAAAGACTGCCCCGACTGTTGAGCTGAGATTCACTGAGTCTCAGCCGTTGCTGTAGCGCCCCGCACCCGCACCCACCGGGCGCGCAACGATGACGACGGCCCCCGACCGCAGTTCATCCCCCGTCCGGGCTGGAACTGAACGTCAGCCCAGGGCAGGATCGTTGCCATGCGAATTTTGGTGCTGGGTGGTACGTGGTTCCTCGGGCAGGCTGTAGTAGCGGGCGCGCTGGCCCGGGGGTGGGAGGTGTCAACGTTCAACCGGGGCCGGTCCGGTACAGACGCGGCCGGCGTCGACACGGTGCGCGGGGACCGTACGCAGACGGCCGACCTGGAGCGTCTGGCCGGTCACGGCCCGTGGGATGCGGTGGTGGACACGTCCAGCTCGCAGTTCCCGCCCCGGGACATCCTGCGGGCCACGCGCGCCCTGGAGACTCAGGTGGGCCGGTGGGTGCACATCTCCACCGTGTCGGTGTACGAGGGGTGGCCGAATACGCCGCTGACGGAGGCGTCTTCGCTGCTTGAGTGTCCGCCGGACGCTGACCGGACGTTCGGGCACACCGGCCCGGACGGAAGCCCGACCCTGTACGGCTTCCAGAAGGCCGGCGGGGAGGCTGCGGTGGTCGAGACGTTCGGCGAGCGGTGTGCGCTCCTGCGGCCCGGGGTGATCCTGGGGCCCGGCGAGTACGTGGGCCGTCTCCCGTGGTGGCTGACCCGCGCGGAGCGCGGCGGCCCGATCCTCGCCCCCGCGCCCGCCGGTCGGGTCATTCAGCCCGTGGACGTGCGGGACGTCGCCGCGTTCGCCCTGGACCAGGCGGCGGCCGACGGACCGGGCGTGTTCAACATCGCCCACCCCGACGGGATTACCTTCGCGGACTTCCTCACGGCCTGCCTGGACGTCACCGGCGGAGCGGGCCGCCCGGTGTGGGCGGACCCGGACGTGCTGACCGCGCACGGCGTCACACCGTGGACGGAACTGCCGCTGTGGCGCGAGCACCCCGGAGTGTGGGCCGTTGACGCTTCCCGCGCCGTGGCGGCCGGGCTGGACTGCCGCCCGACCGCCCAGACCGTACGCGACACGTGGAACTGGATGCGGGGCGGCGGGCACCCGGTGAAGCATCCGCGGTGGGCCGAGCACGGCATCGACCCGGTGAAGGAAGCCAAAATCCTCGCCGCGCTCGACCACACCTGACGACCACACCTGACGGCTACGCCTCCAGGGCAGACAGACCCCCGCCGGCGCCCAGTTGCGCCGGCGCGGACAGCCGGCTGAACTCCTCGATTCGTTCGCCGAGATCGACACCCAGGCGGGCGTTTTGGAATGGGTGGGCGGTGAGCGCCGACCGGAGCCTGAGCATGCGGTCCACCAGGGTGAACGCGCGCATCCCCGGGGGCAGCTCCCAGACGAGCGTCAGGGATTCCACTGCGCCCTCCAGTTCCCCGCTCAGGAGCAACGCGGAGGCCAGGTCGACGGATGCCTTGGCCTGCACCACCGGCGACCGGTCTGCCACCGGGCGCTGTGCGATGAGGTCCAGGGCCCGGCGGGCGTCGGCCTGCGCCCCGGGGCCGTCGCCCAGCAGCAGGCGACTGGTGGCGTTGGACATGGCCAGGCGCTCGTCGCCGAAGCCGAATTCGCCGCCCAGGTCGTGCAGGTCGTCGCGTTGTCCGCCGCGGTGTTCGACGGTGGACGCGATCAGGACCTGGTGCGCACGCGTGGCGTTGTTCAGGTACCCGTACGCGCGTGCTTCGATTGCCCACAGTCGTGTTCGGGCTGTATCGCCCAAACCGCCGAAGGCTTGGGCGCGTGTGACGTGCCGGACGGCTTCTGCCGGACGCCCACTGAGGTAGAGGCACATGGCGAGGAACCCCCCGGCGTATGCCTGCAAGGGCCCAAAGCGCGCGGTCTCCCCGTACAGGGCTGCTGCGCGTGCGTGGCGCATAGCGCCGTTCACGAATCCGAGGTCCAGTGCGGCGGCGGCCAACAGGGCGCACGCCTGCCCTGCGGCGACCAGGAGGTCCTGTTGCTGGGCTGGGACCTGGGTGCGTTCCCGCAGGTGTTCGGCCTGCTCACGCAGGCGGTTGGCTGCGTTGAACACGTCGAAGGGCGGCGTGTTCTTGTAACGGTCGGCCAGCGTGGCGACGTCCTCGCGCAGCTGGTCGATTGTGGTTTCGGAGACGGCTTGGGCGGCTGCGGATCCGGCTGCGTCGGCTGCATTTTGTGCGGTCATGTTGATCAGGCTTTCCAGGTCGAACGCGGGCAGGGCGGATGGGGTGTTGGATGCGTCGCCGGGCGGCGGCCCGAACAGTAGTGCGGCGTCGACGCCGAACAGGTGTTCCAGAACTCGACATGCGTCAGGCTTCGGCTTACGGATTTGTCCTGCGGTCCAGCGCCGGAACGTCATTTCGGCCACGGTGAGGTTTCGCGCCCCGGGGTTGTCGGGCCCGGAGAAAACCTGACGGGCCGCGTCCTCGAAGGCGCGCCGGAACCGCTCGTAAGTCCAGCCGCGCTGCTGCACCAGCACGTAAAGGAACGTTGGCGGGTCGCCCATTACGAACTCCTCATCTCGGAGGGCACCGGCTGCGGCAGACAGCCCCTCTCGGAGGAGATACCGCCCGGCGGCTTTCACGCAACGCGTTCTGAGGAAGTGGTACCCGTAACGCTACTCGGCGATACGAACGGCCGGAAACCGTACGGCGGATGGCACCCGCATGTCATGGCGGTGGTACCCGCTACAGGGCCACGCTGAGCGATGCCGCCCAGGGCTGCTGTTCCTGGATTGGCTGAATCCAGTGGCTGACTGAGGCCGCCGGAGTGCCCTTCGGAAAGGACAGGTATGGCAGCCGTGCGCACCCAGCTCCGTGGACTCTGCACGGAGAAGACGTCCCCGCCGGCCGGGCCCAATCCCAACGGGGAACTCCCCCGGCGCATCCCGGGGAAAGCGCTCCAGCGCCTTGCCCGATCGAGCCCGGCCAGTGGCTGGGCCGGCTGGTTCACGAAGCCCGGTGATCACCCGGTGGGGGCATCCGCTCCGCGGACCGACAGCAACCCCGAGTCGCGCGAGGAGAAATTCCCATTCACCCTGCGGGACTTCCGGCCCAGCCACCAAGACTGTGCGCGGTGGTCGGCAGTGGACTGGGACGTGTTCCTCAACCTGGGCGGGATCGCGTGACCAGGACGGGCGTGACGGCCGTGCACACCCCGCTGGACTACCACTGGACTTTGCCCACGGTGGCGGTCTCCGTGCCGCGGATTCGCCGGGCGGTGCGCGAAGCGCTGGTCGAGTGCGGTCTGTCCCGTGACCACCCGCTGCTGGACGTCGCGTTGGTGGTCCTGAACGAACTGACGACAAATTGCGTCCAGCACACGGCGCTGCTCTCCGAGTACTTCGACGTGCGCCTGGTGGTCGAGGGCGGGTTCCTGACCCTCGCGGTCCACGACCGTCACCCCTACCGGCCGAGCGCCCTGTTCGTCGCCCACGTGGACGGACTGGGCGGACGTGGCCTGGCGATCGTCCGGGCGCTGGTGGACGACGTCGGAGGCAGCACCGCCGTACCGGCCGACGACGACGGCAGCGGAAAGACGATCGTCGTCACCCTGCCCCTGTAGAACCCCGTAACCGCCAACTGGAAAGGACCAAGACGGTGAAGGCAGTGCCCGTGTCGGCCACCCCCTGGACCGGCCTGTTGACGACGGAACCAGAACCGGCGTTCGCCGCCGTTGTGTTGACCGTCGACCTGCCCGTCGAGCGTGCGTCCGTCGGCGAAGCCTGGAACGCGGCGCACCAGGCGGTGGCCAAGGCCCGCGTCCGGCCGCTGGAAAGGGCCGAGGCCATCGTGAAGATCGCCACCGGGCTGGTGGCGTACGCGGTGAAGCACAGCGAGGCGAGCATGGTCCGGCTGTCCGTGATCTCCTACCGCCCTGGGGCGTGGGAGGTCAAGATCTGTTGCCTTTTGATGCCCCAGCCGCTCCCCTACAGCTCCTGGCCGAAGCGCACGCCGGACGGCATCCACGCCGTCCTGGCACTGGCCACGGCCTGGAGTTCACACGTCGACGCCGGAGTCACCACCGTCGTCGCGGTCGTCGCCCCGCAGGTAGAGCCCGGCCCGCAGATCCCCCCGGCGCGCGTCACCCAAAGGACACCGATGCCGACGCCCGCGCTGACCGCGAGACGACTGGCCGCTCAGGCGATCCGACGCTGACACGGCCCCCCGATCCGCCGCCCGGCTCCGCGCCCCCACCGGAGCCGGGCGGCCTCCAGCCCCGTTGCCGAAGCGCCGACCGGGGAAACAACAAACGCGAATGAGGAGAACACCATGGGTGAGAAAAAGGGCAGCGACCACTCCGGCAAGCCCGACACCGCCGGGAGCGACGGGCACCGCGAGAAGCCGCCGAACCCGCCGAAGAAGGACGACAAGAAGAAGTAGGAGTATCCGATGACGGCGACGACGGCCAAACTCCTCGCGGAGCTGGACGCGAAGGACGCCATCCCCCCGGGGTGGCGGAACACAGTCGCAAAGGTGGACCGTGGCGGCTTCATTCCCGAGAAGTTCGGGGACTACGACTTCCAAATCGACCCGGGCGCATGGTGTGGCCGGGTGTACTCCGACACTTCGATCGTCATCCAGACAAACGACGGGCTGGACACCCCGCCGGGGGCGTTCGAGTTGCCGACGTCGTCGTCTTCGAAGCCCTCGGTGATGCTGGAGATGCTGGCCCTGACCGGGCTTGAGCCCGGCATGGGGGTCTTTGAGGGCGGTACCGCCACCGGGTACAACGCGGCGCTTGTCGCCCACAGGGTGGGCGACGGGAACGTCACGTCCGTGGAGTACGACGGGCTCCTGGCCCGGACCGCCGGCCAGAACCTGGCCGCCGCCGGATTCCACCCCAAGCTCCTGACCGGTGACGCTTCCGCAGGGCACGCGCAGAAGGCCCCGTACGACCGGATGCTCTTCACGTACACACAGCGGAGCCTCCACCGCGGGCTGCTGGATCAGGTCCGCAACGGAGGGCGGATCGTCACCCCGTTCGGGTCGTCGTACTTCGAAGGGTCGTATCTGGCCCTGGACGTACGCGATGGGGTGGGGATCGGGCGGTTCTCCGGCAATCCGGACTTCATGTGGGACCGCAACCAGCGGCCCCGCAGCGGGTTCGTCGGGGACCTCTACCACGGGGAGAAAGGCACCAAGGGGCGCACCCGCACCGCACCGCAGTACGTCCTGCAGACCGATCCGGCGTTCTACATCAGTCTGACCATCGGTGACGTGCGGTCCAGTTGGGTTCCCGCGCCGACGGGTGAGGACGCCACGCTGTGGTTGTTCGCCGATGACGCGAAGAGCTGGGCGCGGGTGGTGTACGCCGTGGATGCCACCGCCTACGTGGTGGAGCAGTACGGGCCGCGCACGCTGTGGGACGAAGTCCTGGCGGTCTACCGGGTATGGGAGCGTCTGGAGTCCCCGTCGCGTGACCAGTTCGGTATCACGGTGACGCCGCAGGGCCACCGGTTCTGGCTGGACGACCCGGAGGACGGGATGCTCACGTTGTAGCCCCCACCGCCCTCAGCCCTGGATGCCAATACCAAGGCTGAGGGCGGCACCGGCAGCAGGCCCATGGGCTACAGGCTGCGTCAAGCACCGCTTCGGTAAGCACCCACCGGCACCACCCGACATATCTGAACGGCCACCCCGCCGCGTCCGCGCCCGACTGGTTCATCGAAACCGTCCGCTGCTCGTGCATCGCAGGTGACGACAACCCGCACTGACCGCCAACCGGTCAACACCGTTCAGGCCCCGACGCTTTCGTGTTGGGGCCTGAGCCCGGTGTGCCGGGCGGGTAGCGTGCGCGCATGCGTTTCCAGTGGGACTGGCTGCGGGCTGCGGCTCCGGTGCCGTACGTGCCGACCCTCGGCCCCGTCCACCCCGACACCTTCGCCCCCGAACTCTTCTCGGACATCCTCCGCGTCGCCGGGACCGGCGACTTCCTTCCGTACGACAAGGACCAGCGCTGGTCCGAGCGGAAAGATGAGCAGGTGCTGCCGGCCCACATTGGCCACACCAGCGAACGGACGCTGATCCCGACGCTAACCAGCCGCGGGCAGGGTGTACTCAGCATCTACTTGTATGGACCTGGCCTGGAGGATGCGGCCGATCTGGCGGCCAAGCTCGCCTTCGAGCATTCCGCGGCGACAGCTCGTGTGGTGAGCTTCCAGAGCCCCGGCGAACAGCCACCGACGGACGCGGCGGTCACACGTGTCCAGTTGTGTGAGTTCACCCCGGTCGAGCAGCAGCCTCAGGTGCCCGTCCGCGCCGTCGCCGTCCTTCCGCCGGAGGTGCAGGAGACGTTCGAAGCATTCGCGCAGTGTCTGACCGCCGAGGGCTTTGCTTTCCTGCACGCTCAGATGCAGACGGGAAACGTCGGGCCCGTCCTCGCCGTAACCAGCGCGTGTGCGGTAGTGGGAGCGATCGGACCGATGGAGACCATGACCGACTCCGCCGGAGGGTGAAGTTCAGCAAATACACCGGAACCATCCCCGCGTGCGCGGGGCCGACCATCGCGACCCTGCGAGCGTGGTCTTCTCGACGGAACCATCCCCGCGTGCGCGGGGCCGACCGCGTCCGGCCCAAGGGTGCTGTTCTGAAGCAGGAACCATCCCCGCGTGCGCGGGGCCGACCATGACAACCCAGAGAAGGGGCGGATCGGGACGGAACCATCCCCGCGTGCGCGGGGCCGACTTCGCTCATAGCTGCAACTCCCACCTTTCCAAGGAACCATCCCCGCGTGCGCGGGGCCGACCGCGTCCGGTTTAAGGGCGCTGTTCTGAAGCAGGAACCATCCCCGCGTGCGCGGGGCCGACCACCAGCCCCCGACGGGCAGGTGGGCCCGGCCGGGAACCATCCCCGCGTGCGCGGGGCCGACTGGGGGCGGTCACAGCCTTGACACTGCTTCAGGGAACCATCCCCGCGTGCGCGGGGCCGACTTTGCCGGGTTATGCCGATGAGCCCGGTGCCGGGAACCATCCCCGCGTGCGCGGGGCCGACTGGAACTCCCCTGCGTCGACGCCGCGCTGACGGGAACCATCCCCGCGTGCGCGGGGCCGACACTTCACCACCTGCACAGACACCATCAAGTTGGCGATTTCTCATTCACTTCCACTCGGCGGTCCTCAGCAGCGATCCGGTTGATGTCAGTGCAGTTCCCCACGGTGCCGCGAGAACGTGTACAGAAGAGACCCGGTGACACTCGGCCAACCTTTGCGCGACCACGGCTATGCTCCGGAAACCATCGCAGGGATCGCCGCACTCTGGGCGAAGTTCCGCAAGAACGGGGCGGGACTCTCGGCCTGCTGCTGGCCCATCGTCGGCCCCGCGCATACGTCGCCTATCTGCGCCCCGCCAGCCGTCGATCCCGAACCATCCCCGACGCAGCCTTGACAACCGCCGGATCAGCCAGCTCGGTCAGTGCGTGCACCGCCGCGTCCATGCGGTCCGGAGAGTCCATCCCCGGCACCCACGTGACCATCTGCTGTTCCAACTTGGGCCAATCCCCGAGGTGGTGCACGAGCCCCTGCTCGTACAACTGGGCGATCGGCTCAGCCCGGAGCCGCTTGCCCTGCTTGGCGACGACCTCGCGGATATCGGGCATCAACGTGTTGCGGGTCTCCCCCTCGCGCGCCAACGCCTCCCACGCCTGCGTGATGACCTGCCGCGTCATGTCGCCACCGAAATTGCTCTCAACGACGATGGCGTCCGCCCCGAGCTCGACAGCAAGCCGGCACGCCTCCCTGCCCCACGAGTCCGCGCCGCGCTTCCCTGACCGATCGTCAAGGACGTACAGGTGCCCGCGGATGTCCCGCCCTGCGGCGATGATGCCCGTCTCGTCACCGAACGCCGTATCCCCGCCCGCAGGGTCCACCGCGACGACGATCCGTGCCAGATCCACACCTCGGTACGAAGCGGCGCTGATCCGGTTACCTGTGATCCACTCCCACGTCCACACGCCGCCTTCCATCGGCCGCGGCTTCTGCTGGTAGAGGCTCCACCAAACGCGCTCACCCACGCCGCGCCTGATCTTGGCGAGGTCGTCAGCGGTGTACCGCTCCGGCCACAACGAACCCGGCGTCCGCACCCGCGCCGCGGCCGCCCCATCTGCGAATCGAGTGGAGAGCGGCCAGGGAGGCATACGACGCCGTCCGCAAGCAGCGGCGTCGAACGACCTCCGCTTCTACGCACTAGCTGATTCGTGACCGTCTGCGTGGCGCGCTGGAGGATGCCCACCGGCGGGGGCAGGTCGCGAAGAACTGGGCCAAGCTCGTGGAGATACCGGCGGCCCGGCGCGCCCGCCCGTTGCTGTGGACAGATGCCCGGCTTGAGCGATGGAATCACACCGGCAAAGCAGCGAGTCCGGTGATGGTGTGGACACCTGAGCAGCTCGGCCAGTTCCTCGACTGGGCGCAAGAGAACGACCGCCTCTATCCGCTGTGGCACCTGATCGGACTGCGCGGTCTACGCCGCGGGGAAGCATGCGCGCTGCCCTGGTCCGAGGTTGATCTTGATAAGCGGGTCGTCCACATCACCCGCCAAATCGTGGCTGTCGCCTACAAGGTGTACGAGGAAGAACCCAAAGCCGACTCTGTGCGGACGGTCCCTCTGGACGACTTCACCGTGGCGGTGCTGCGGGAGTGGAAAGAGCAGCAGGTCCACCCACCGTCCACCCAAACAAAAAAACGCCCCTACAAAGAGAGGCGTTTTCCCTGGTGGGACTTAGCGGTTTCGATCCGCTGACCTCCTGTTTGTAAGACAGGCGCTCTTCCAGCTGAGCTAAAGTCCCGTGCGCCGGTCTGCTTGCACAGCCGGGCAGAAGGACAGACTACCGAAAAGTTCCGGGCGGATGCGCACCGGTTTCCCGGTGAGGGAGGACACGGGACCCCCGTGGCCTGCGCGGGCGTCGTACGACTTGGGATGATGACCCCGACAGTGATGGCCTCACAGGGCCGGGCGACGGGAGCAACGGGCGTGGCGGGACGATCCGTAGGGAACGCGGCGGGGGGCCTGTTGCTGCCATTGCTGGTCCTCCCCCTCCTGGCACTGTCGTGGGGCGGGGGCGGCGGTTCGACCCGCCCGTGGCGGCGGCGCAATGAATCCGCCCGGCTCGCCGCCCAGCAGGCCCGGGAGGACGCGGCGGACACCTTCCTGGCGCTGGACTCGGCGCAGCGTGATCTGCGGCTGTCCCTGGCCACTGTGCGCGCGGTGGAGGAGCCGGGGACGTACGAGCCGCTGGCCCGGCGTTTCGACGAGCTGGGGCAGGCGGTGGACGCCGCGAGCCTGGCGTACATCAACGAGTCGGACCGGCATCCGCTCGACCCTGAGGTCGAGTTGGAGTCCCGGGAGTACGAGGCGGCGAAGGCAGCCCTGGACGGGTCCCGGGCGGGGCTTGTCCGGGTGAACGCCGAGTTGGACCGGTTCGGGGCTTCGCTGGCTCCGCTGCTGGCCCGTGCGGACGCCGCGCTGGCTCAGGTGCCGCCCGCCGCCGAGCGGTCCCGGCAGGCTGTGGCACAGGCCCGGGGCGCGGTGCGGGCCGCCGAGGCGGCTGGGATGGGCGACGCCCGGCTGTCCGGCCGGCTCGCGGCGCTGGAGGCGCAGCTCGCCGATCTGGACCGGGGTCCGGCGGCGCATGGGGTGGCCGGTTCGCTGCGTCTCGCCGCGGTTGTGGCGCAGGCCGCGCTGCCCTTGTTCGAGGAGGCCGAGCGGTTGCCCCGGCTGCGTCAGGACACCGCGAACCGGCTTTCTTCACTGCGGACCCGGGCCGAGGCGGTCGGGTCCAAGGTCGGGCACGTGGAGCCGGCGCTGAGCGAGTTGCGGCGGGGTTTCGCCGAGTCGGCGTGGGGTGATCTGGAGCGGGTCCCCGACCGGGTGCGCCGGTCACTTGAGGTGGCGAGGGCCCGGATTGACGAGGCGGCCGGGGCGGCGGCCAGGCAGGAGTGGGCGGACGCGGTGAGCCGGCTGGCCACCGCGCGCGCGTCGTTGAACGACGCGGACGAGGCCGTCGCGTCGGTGCAGGACAGGTTGCGGGTGCTGCGCACGGTGTCCGCGGATCCGCAGGCTGAGGTCGAGCGGACCCGGTTCGCGCTGAAGGACGCCCAGCGGTTCGCGCTGGCCGGGCGGTCGGTCGTCGAGCCGTCGTACGCGCAGGAGTTGGACGGTCTGCTGTTCCGCCTGGAGGCGGTTGAGAAGAAACTGGCGGAGCGGCGTCCGGACTGGTGGAAGTTCCTGCGGGAGAACGAGGCGATCCGGCGGGCGGTGGCCGGGGTGGTGCAGCGGATCCGGGAGGACCGGGCGGGTCCTGAGGCCGGTTGATCAGCGGTGGCGCAGGTGGGGGCTTCGGATCCTGAGGCCGGCTGACGGGCGTTTGCGCAGGTGGGGGCTTCGGATCCTGAGGCCGGCTGACGGGCGTTTGCGCAGGTGGGGGCTTCGGATCCTGAGGCCGGCTGACGGGCGTTTGCGCAGGTGGGGGCTTCGGTTTCGGTGGCGGGTGGCGGCGGGCTGTGGAATCGGGCGGGGCCGGGGCGCCGGAAGCGAGTGACGGGCGTCTCCGTAAAAGATTCGGTAGGACCCGTTTTTCCGGTCTGGGCCGTTTAGAGTCTTTCCGACCGCGGTATGACGGTGGGCTCTTCTCCCCTGGGTGACGGGCCGGAAACCCCACACCACGGCCGTCCATGCCGCCTCCGACCGGTTGTTCGACAACGCCGGCCGCGGAACCTCCGGGGATGTCTGGATGTCCTTGCTGTTCGTCATCGTCTTCGCGATCGTCCTCGCCACCGCTGTCACCCGGTTGACGGTGCCGCGGCGTCCGGCCGTCGCCGCCGGACCGGCCGCCGCTCCCCCGCTGTCCGCTCCCTGGCCGCTCGTCCCGGCCCCCCGTGCCGAGGCGCTGCCGCTGCACACCGGCGACATTCAGCACCTGCGCCGGATGATGGCCAGGGCGTACGAAGAGGAGCGGGCCGCGCTGCACCGGGAGGCCGTGCGTTGGCTCGGCTCCCTCGGCCGGGGCCCCATCAGGGTCACCGAGGTGCTGGCCGCACCCGGTGGTCAGGGCTGTGACGAGGTGACCCTCGGCGACAGTACGGTCCTGGGCCTGTCGGCGACCGGCCCGGTCATGCACGAGATCCGGCATGCCCTGGACACGTTCAGCGAAGTCGCGCTGGTCCGGGTGCGGGTGGCCCGGGACGGGTTCGAGCTGACCTTCGATGTGGGCGGCCGGTCGCTGCGGGCCCAAGCCGAACTGTTGACGGTGCGCGGGGCCTGCGTCTAGCCGGCACGGCTTCAGCCCAGCGCGATTATTTGTACGGCCAGCAGTACGCCCAGCGGACTCCCGCCGCTTCAGCGCAGCGCGACCACCCGGTCGAGCGCGTCGATGCGGGTGAGCAGCCAGTCGAGGATGTCCTCGCCCGCCTGGACGCCCTGCGACTCCAGCGCGGTGACGTGCGGGGCGGTCCATCCTGACTCGGCGAGTTCGCCGTGTCCGGGGCGGACGCCCAGGTCCGCGGCCTTGAGCAGTTCGATGTCGAGCAGGGAGTCGCCGGCTGCCAGGACGGTGGAGGCCCCCGTGCGGCGGGCGACCTCGTGGACCGCCGCGCCCTTGGTGAGCACGTCGGGTACGAGGTAGAGCTTGCGTCCTTGGAGCGACACACCCCAGCCGCGTTCGGCGGCCCACGCGGTGGTGTCCTCGACGAATGTGCCGGGCATCGCCGCGCGGTCCACGACCAGGTAGGTGAACAGGTCGTCGGCGACGCGTTGTTTGAGCGCCCAGGGCTGGTCGGCCACGGTGGCCAGGTGGGCCGTCACCTCGTCGAGCGGGGCGGCAGCGGCGGTCAGGAGCAGTAGGACGCTCTCGTGCCAACCCGGGTCGCTGACGCCGTCGACCATGAGGTGTCCGCCGTTGGCGCAGATCGCGTACTCGGGGAACCGCCCCGGCAGACTGATCCGCTGGTACTGCTCGCGGGTCCGGGTCGTGGTGGGGACGAACAGCGCCCGGTCACCGAGCTCGGCCAGCAGTGTGGCCGCCCTGGGTGTCAGGTGGGAGATCTGGGCACCGTCGTACGTTTCGACGCCGTGCACGGGCGGCAGTGCCACACCGTCCGGGAGTCCGAGCCTGGCGGCGGCGCGCGAGTAGACCAGGGTGCGGTCCAGGTCGCAGGCCGCCACGATGGGGCCGTCGGTACTGTGGCTGGTCATTTGTCCCCTTGGTCCTGACCACGGTTGTTGAGCTCGCCTGGGCCCGTGGACGCGGCGGCTGACGCCGCGGGCTCCGGGGCCGCCCGCGTGAACCCCGGTTTCACCAGGCCCACGCAGGTGTAAGGCAGGTCGTCGACTTCGACGACCTCGACCCCGCGCTGCGCGGCGAGCAGCCGTACGTGGTCGAGGGCCGCTCCGGCACCGCGCTTGGCGAGGATCACCCACGGTACGCGGCGCAGCAGGACGCGGGTGGTCTCCCCCACCCCGGGCTTGATCAGGTTGATGTTGTCGATGCCGTATTCGGTGCCGATGCTCTTGACCGCGTCCCAGCCGGCCCACGTGGGGGTGCGGTCGGAGGCGGCCAGGCGCGGGGCGTCCTCGGCGACCTGCGCGGACACCACGGGGAAGCGGGCTGCGACGGTGTCGAGGAACAGTCCGGACACGTCGCCGTCGGCGAGTTCGGCGTAGAACTTGGCGCCGTGGAAGTCGTCGGGGCCGATGAGTCCGTCGTTCAGCACGGTGCGGGAGACCAGGCCGGACACGGTGGAGTTGAGGCAGGCGCTGGGGATGAGGAAGTCGTCGCGGGTGCCGAACGTGGTGACGCAGGAACCCGGGTCGGCGAGGACGGCCAGTCCGGCGTTGAAGCGCAGCCCGTACGTCGTCTCGATCTCGTCGAGGGCCTGGGTCAGTTCGTGGGTGATCGCGCCCTTTCCGGTCCAGCCGTCGACGAACACGATGCGCTGCGGGTCGCCGTATTCGCGGGCCAGCCAGCGCAGTGCGACGGTGTCGATGCCCCGGTCGCGGACGATGGACACGGCGTGGTGCGGGAGTTCCAGGCCGTGGGCGTGCGCGGCCCAGCGGCGCATGAGGATGCCGACGGGTGTGCCCGCGCGGGCCAATGAGACCAGGACTACGTCGCGGCCCCGTTCGGCGAGCACCATTTCGGTGACGACGCCGACGGCGTGGGCGATGCGGTCGGCCGACTCGTCGAGGGCGGTGTGGAACAGCGCCTGGTACTCGGGCGACGGCTGGTACTCGATCGGCAGCGACTCGGCGTAGTTCGCACCGCCCTGGACGGCTTCTTCGCGCTCTTCGAGGGGGGCTTCGAGTTCGACCGCGGAGAGGTCCTTGAGCAGCCAGGTGACCTCGTCGGCGGAGTACGAGGAGAACGCGGGGCCGCGCAGGGGGTCGGGGAGCTTCCCGGTGTCGGTCATGCGTTCACATTCCTTGGTGCGGCTGGGGTTTCCGGTGCGTGCGGGGTTTCCGGTGCGACTGGGGTTTCCGGCACGTGCGGGGTTTCCGGCACGTAGGCGGGGAGGACGACCAGGCCGACCCGGTCGGTGACGCCTGCGAGTACGTCGAGCAGTCCGCCCGGGGCGTGCAGGGCCGGGGTGTCGCCGACGCTGTCCACGACGAGGATGATCTCGTCGAAGCGGCGGGACGGGTCGCCGCCGGGGGCGACGTTGTAGGCGAAGCGGGGTCCAGGACCTTCGGACGGTTCGTCATGGGCCGGGAATTCCAGGCGTGTTCGGATCGCGTAGCCCGGGTCGTCCACGGCCAGCACGGGTGACCGTGTGGTGGTCGAGTAGCGCACCGTGCGGTGGGCTTGGAGATCCTGCGCTCGGAGATCCTGCGCTTCGAGCGCCTGCGCGAGGCGCAGCGGCGCGTACATGAGTTCTTCGAATCCAAGGAAGAGCACGTGTCTACCCTGGGACCAGGCGGCGAGTTGCTTGCCGAGGACGGGCAGTGCCCCGTCCAGGGCCGCCCGGTGCTCCGGGGTGAAGCCGTGCCGGCCGCCGTCGGGAAGGTCCAGCGGCCAGTCGATGTCGATCCGGTCGGCGGTGGCACGGGCTGCCCCGTCGTGCGACGTGGCCGCAGTGGCCGACGTCCCAGCGTCCGACGTTCCGTCAGCTCGCGTTCCAGCGGCCGACGTCCCAGCGTCCGACGTTCCGTCAGCTCGCGTTCCAGCGGCCGGCGTCGCCGCGTCGTAGGCCTCCACCAGCGCCGCCCCGCGGGCCAGGGTGCCGGGCGGCAGGTCCACGGTGCCCACGCCCAACGCGACGGTGTCCACCCGGGTGCCCAGCTCGGCGGCGAAGTCGTCGAGTTCCGCCCGGTCTTCGGCGCTGCGTACGTCGAGCAGCGCGGCGATGACGTACTGCTCGCGCGGGGCCAGGGCGTGCACCGTGCGGATGGTGTTCAGCACTGTGCGCCCGGTGGACAGTTCGTCGTCAACGAGGACCAGCGGTCCTGGGCGCAGGAGCAGATCAGGGTCCGCCGGGAGCAGCAGGTGGGACGTGGCGTGCGAGTGTTCCTCCTCGAAGCCGCCGGCCTGCGCGACACCCGGCACGGGGCGGCGGGTGGAGTGCAGGTAGGTGGCCCCGGGCAGGGCGTCGGCGACGCAGTGGCCGAGGCCCGTGGCGGTTTCGGCGTAGCCGAGGACGAGCGGCGCGGCGTCGGCCCCGATGAGGTCCCGTACGCGGATGCCGAGGTTGTAGCCGGCCTCGTACACGGTCTTCGGGGACTGCGGGATGTGCTTGCCGAGCACGGTGGACACCAGGAGGTGGGCGCGGCGCGGGTTGCGGCGCAGGGCGAGGCCGACGAGGTCGAGGATTCCTTCGCCGCGCGGGATGACACCGAGGCGGTGGGCGACCCAGGTGCCGGCCCAGGGCTCAGCCGCGTCGGTCCGCCCGGACCCGGGCCCGGCAGCACGGGGCCGCTCACCAGGCAGCTTGGACACGTGCGCCGTCATGAGGTCACGCTCGCGGCCAGCAGGTCCACGAAGGTGATGTCTTCACGTGCCACCCCGAAGGCGTCGGCCCGGCGCAGAACCGATTCCGCCCAGGCACGGTGCGGTTTAACCTCGTTCATCTTGTTCGTGTACGACGAGCGCAGCACCCCGCCGCCGTCGCCGATGGCGAGGATGTCGGTGGCGTCGGAGTACTCCTCGTGCGTGACCACGGCCATGGCGTGCACGACGGCGACGTGGCTGGGGTGGATGGCGGTCTTGCCCAGCAGCCCGTTGGCCTTGTCGAGTTCGAGTTCGCGGATGAGGCCGTCGAGGTCGGCGGAGATGAGCCTGTCGCGCAGTTCGACCGCTTCGTCGGGGTCTTCGGCTTCGGCGAAGGGAGTGCGGCGCAGTTGCGGCTTGAACAGCCGTTCGCCCTGGGGGAAGTACTCCCACACGGGGCCTGAGATCACGTGTCCGGTGCCGTCGGCGCGGCCGAGGACGTTGACGATGTCGCCGATGAGGCCGCCGACGAGTTGGACGTCGTACGCGGTGAGGTCACGCGAGCGGCGCAGTGCGTAGGCGGCGGAGAAGTCGGTGGCCCCTATCCGGACGGCGAGGACGCGCTCGCGGTGTCCGGACAGGAGCCCGGCTATGTCGGCCAGGATGCCGTGGCGGCTTTCGCGGTAGGCCAGCGCGGGTGATTCCAGGACCGGCATGGCCAGGAAGTGGTGCCCGGTGCCGCTCGCGGCCTCGGCCAGGGCCTTGAGGTAGAGCGAGCCGTTGTCGGCTTCGAACTTGGGCAGGACGAAGCCGGTGACCACCGCGCCCGCGGCACCGAGCCGGTCGGCGAGGTCGGTGATCTGCTCGGGGTTCCGGACCCGGATGAACAGCAGCGGGCCCGGGGCGCCGGTGGCGTGGTACGCGGTGAGTTGTTCGACGAGGTTCTGTTCGGCCGGTTCGACCTCGCGGTCGTCGATGGCGTCCTCAAGGCACAGCACCATGGAGGTCACGCCCCTGGCCGCCTGCTTGGTGATGTCGGCGACCAGCGTGGTGCGGGTGGCGGGGCTGTAGAGCGTGGCCCCGAGTGCCGCGGCGAGCCGCTGGGGGGCACTGTCCCGGCCGAAGGGCTGCGGCGGCCGGTGGAAGAGCCGGTCCCGTTCCTCTTCGTCGAGGAAGGCGAAGTGGCGTATCAAATCCGGTCCCCCTGGTCTTTTAAAAGGCCTGCCTACGGTAACCGAAAATGGCAGATTCGGAGCCTTGTCGCCCGGTTGTCTGACAGAACTGACAGAACAGTTCATCAGCTCGTCATCCGTGCGAAACGCCATGATCGCGACCAGGTCGCCACCCGCATTGAGTCGGGGGGCCGGGGGCGGGCAGGATGGGTCGTATGACGCAGGTTCTGACCAAGGGCGCCAACACCGCGCTGACCGCTGGATCCGTGCGCGTGGTCCTGGAATGGCAGCCAGGTCCGGGCGTGCCCGACATGGATGCTTCCGCGCTTCTTCTGGGTGCCTCGGGCAAAGTCCGCGGGGACCAGGACTTCGTGTTCTACAACCAGCCCAGGCACCCGGACGGCGCGGTCGCGCACCTGGGGAAGAGCACCGCGACGCTGGCTTCCGACACGATCCGGGTGGACGTCCGCGCGCTTTCGGGCGATGTGGACCGGGTCGTCGTCGCGGCTTCGGCCTATGCAGGGACGATCGGCGGCGTACGGGGTCTCATCCTGCGTCTGTTCGACGACACGTCGGGCGCCGAGGTCCTGAACTTCCCGATCACCGGTGCGACGGTCGAGACCGCATTTGTGTTCGGCGAGGTCTACCGCCGGGCCGGGCAGTGGAAGTTCCGCGCGGTCGGGCAGGGGTACGACTCGGGTCTGGCCGGGCTGGCCACCGACTACGGCATCTCGGTGGACGACGAACCGGCTGCGGCACCGGTTGCGGCACCGCCCGGCTCCCAGCCGCCGGTCTTCCAGCCACCTGCGGCACCGCCCGCCTTCACAACCCCCGCACCCGCCGGGCGGCCCGCCGCCCCACCGGCCCCTCCTGCCGCGCCACGACAGGCGCCGCCGACCTTCCAGCCGCCGGTACCCGGGCCGACGGCGATCCTGCCTCCCGGGTCGTACGACACTCCCCCGCCGCCGGGACCCCACGGGGCTCCCCCTGCCGCGCCCGCGTTCAACCCGGGTCAGCAGTCGGGGTCCGCACCCCACGGCACCATGCCGATCCCACCACCCCCTGGCCGGACCGGTGGACCCGGCTACGGAGGCGTCCAGGCCGGCCCGGGCCAGCCGCCGCCCGGTGTCCTCCCGCAGACCCCGACCCACGGCTTCCCGCCGCCCCCGCCTGGCCCCATGGGGCACACCGGACCGCCGCAGGGCTTCCCGCAGCAAGGAGCACCCCAGCAGCACGCCCCGTCAGGCACCCCCGGCCGCGACTCCGGCGGCCCGTTCCAGGCCCCGCCCGGCGTCATGCACATGCCGCAGGGCGGCCCGCAGCAGGCCCAGGGCGGGGGGACGCCGCACTCAGGCGACTTCCCCCCGCCTCCGCCCGGTTCGGGGCCGCCACAGGGCCCGCAGATCACCGGACACGGCAACCCCGACGGAAACCCGTTCGGCGGCCCCAGGCTGCCGCCGCCGCCGCGCCGCTGACCCCACCGCCGACCCGCCGCCGACCCGCCGCCGCGCCGCTGACCCCGCCACCACCTCATCCGCCGGCTCCTCCCGTGACCTCACCAGCGGGTCGGGGCGCACCCCGTTCCGGCTTCGCTCCGTGCCGGGCGCGCACTGACCCGCGCCCCGCCGACCACCGCCCACCTGCGCTGCTTCACCCATACGCGCCACAGGCGGAACGCAACCTTCCATTCCCACCTTTCGTTGGTCCGGCCGTATGACCAGTCGTACGACCTTGGAGGGAACACCGTGGATCAGGGCAGCACGCGGGGGGCCGGCGCGGCAGCGACCGGAGACGTGCCGGAGCCGACGCCGACGCCGAAGCAACACCGGGCACTGTTACCCCGGGTGCTGATGCCCGCCCGCAGTGCCGCCCGGGCGGCCGGGTCCGAGCCTCTGTCGGCCGAGGTCTTCAGCCGGGCGGTCATGTCCGGCCCGGTCGAGTGGGAGCGCACCGTGCCGCGCCGCCTGGTGCACCGGGCCGCGGTAAGCGAGGTCCTGCTGACCGGGGCGGCCCGCACCGGCCTGGACGCCTTCGACGTGGCCGTGCAGTGGCCGCGCGGCCACGCGTTCCACCGCCCCGACGCGCAGGGGCTGCACGACCCGCTGCTGATCCTGGAGACCGTCCGGCAGGCGGGCATCTACCTCGCCCACACCCACTACGACATCCCGGTGGGCGACTCCTTCTCGATGTCCGACATCAGCCACGAGATCACCGACCAGGGCGCGGAGCCCCGGGCCCGTACCGCGCCGAGCCCCGTCCGGTGCCACGTGACCGTCACCAACCTGCGGCGCACCCGTGGTGTGGTGGCGGGACTGCGGGTCAACCTGGAGTTCACCGCCGCGGGGCGCACGTTCGCCCGGGGCAGCGGGGCGCTGCGCAGCATCTCTCCGCCGCAGTACGAAGCCCTGGTCAAACGCCGCCGGATCGCCGCCGCGCCGGTGGGCGGTGGGGGGCCGGCCGCGCCGGCGCCGGAGCGGGTGGGGCGCGTCGGGGCCCGCGACGTGGTTGCCGTCCCGTGCCCCGACGGTGCGTATTCCCTCGTCTGCTCCGATCCGTACCATCCCGTCTTCTTCGAGCACCCGCTGGACCACCTGCCCGGCATGCTGCTGGTGGAGGCCGCCCGGCAGGCGGTCGTCCTGCGGGACTGCACCCCGGGGGTCCGGCTGCTTTCGAGCGAACTCCTGCCGCAGCGTTACACCGAGCTGGCGCCGACACCCCGGCTGACCGTCCGCCCCACCGGTGGGGACGGGGCATACGAGTTCGCCGTCGAACAGGACGGCACGCTGACCGCGACCGGCCGGCTCCGCGTCGGCGCGGCCCCGGTTGACGAAGCCGCGGCCGCCCCGCCGGGGAGCGACGGTCGCGCTTCCACCGGCGGCCCGGACTCCACACCCACCCACAAGACGGAGAAGCAATGACCCGTCGTCAGGCGGCAGCCATCAAACCGATGTTCCCCACCCAGGTGGCCGGCCCGCGGAGACTCATCCCGCACGTCCCGCGCGCGGTGACCGGTCTCGCCGATGCCGTCCGCGGGGAGGTGATCACTCCTGACCATCCGGCATACGACGAACGCCGCGCGGTCTGGAACGCGATGCACGACCGGCATCCGGCGGCGGTGATCCGCTGCCGGGACACCGCCGACGTGGTCCAGGTCGTCCGGCACGCCGCCCGTACGGGGCTGCCGCTGGCGGTGCGCGGCGGCGGGCACTCGGTGGCCGGGCACTCCACCTGCGACGGCGGCGTGGTGTGCGACCTGGGCGCGCTGCGTGCCGTCACCGTCGACCCGGTGCGGCGCATCGCCCGGGTGCAGGGCGGCGCCCTGTGGGGTGACGTGGACGCGGCCACCCAGGAACACGGTCTGGCGGTCCCCGGCGGTGTGGTCACGCATACCGGTGTGGCCGGGCTGACTCTGGGCGGCGGCATCGGCTGGCTGTCCCGCTCGTACGGCTTGACCTGCGACAACCTGGTCTCCGCCGAGCTGGTGACCGCTGCCGGCACTGTCCTTGAGGTGACTGCCGGGAGCGAACCGGAACTGCTGTGGGGCCTGCGCGGCGGGGGCGGCAACTTCGGCGTCGTGACCCGTTTCGACTTCCGGCTGCACCCGGTCGGCCCGCTGGTCCTGGCGGGGCCGGTCTTCTACCCGGGCGGCCGGGCGGCCGAAGTGCTGCGGATGTACCGGTCGTTCACCGCCGGCCTGCCGGACACCGTGGCCACGGTCCTCACGCTGCTGACCGCTCCGTCGCCGCCGGCCCTTCCGGCCGAGTTCCACGGCCGCCCGGCCGTCGCGGTCGCGGTGACCGCCGACGTCGCGGACCAGGCCCTGCTCGAACCGCTGCGGCGCGGGCCCGTGCCGCCGCTGGCCGACGGGATCGCACCGCGGCCGTACGTCCAGGCGCAGGCGCAGGCGGACGCGTTCTGGCCGCACGGCGACTATGACTACTTCTCCGGTTGCTACCTGCGCACGCTGGACGACGACGCACTGTCCGAGGCCCTCGTCCAGGCGCACGCGCAGATGCCTGGCCCGTACTGCCAGGTGCAGATCCACCAGCTCGGCGGGGGCGTCGCACGGGCGGACGGGCAGGGTGCCGCCTTCACCGGGCGCGACGCCCCGTGGATGTTCACCGCGGCCGCCCGCTGGCCCGACGTCAAGCACACCGGTGCGCACCTGCACTGGGCGCGCAGCGCGCGGGCCGCCGTGGAGCCGTGGTCCACCGGGCACGGCTACGTGAACTTCCTCCCCGAGTCGGGGCGGGTCCAGGACGCGTACGACGACGACCGGCTGCGGCGGTTGACCCTGCTGAAGGACCGGTTCGACCCGGCGAACCTGTTCCGGCTCAACCAGAACATCCGGCCCTCCACCGGCTGATCAACCCAACTCAGCCCCACCCGGTCCCGCACAGCCCCGCACAGCCCCACCCGGTCCCGTTCAGTCCCACTCGCCGCCGCAGGTGACCCCCCAGGAGGTGATCGACACCGGGACCGGGGCCCCCATGCTCGCGATCCGTTCGCACATCCGGCGGGCCCGGCGCAGCACCAGTGTCGGCGGCCGGGTCGGTTCCATACCGGTGATCAGCAGCATCCACAGGTCGTCGACCCGGTCTTCTATGTCGCTGCGGCCGGTCAGCGTGTTGGACACGTACTGGATGCCGTAGAACGCGGCGACGGCCGCGTTGCCGAGCCCTTCGGGAGATACGGACGTACGGATGTCCCCTACGGCCTGGGCCTGGCTGAACAGCCGGGACATCACCGCGGCCCAGCCGCTGAACGGCTTGGGCAGGTCGACGGGCACGGCGTAACGCTCGCTGGACAGGCGCACGCCGGCCCGCACGATCGGCGCGTCCCGGAACTCCCTGGCCACCGCGATGGTGATCGCCGCCGCGGTCTCCAGGGCCGGTTCGCCCAGTGCTTCGTACCGGGCGATCAACGGGGGCCAGTGCCCGTAGTGCCGTCGTACGATCTCTACCGCGATCGCTTCCTTGCTCCCGTAGTGGAAGTAGAGGGAGTTCCCGTCGACCTGCGCGAGAGCCATGATTTCGCTCAGGCTTGTGGCCGCATAGCCGTGTTCGTCGAACGCCGACGCGGCGGCCCGGACGATCTCCTCCCGGGCCCGTTCGCTTCGCCCCTGCATGGCCCGCTCGTCTTTGAGTAACCGATAAAGCACGCTGTGTAATCTAGTGTGGCAACCGGGCGGTGGAAACGCGTTTACCGGTAACTCCCCGGCATCTGTGGCGTTTGTCGCCTTTTTTTCGGAGATCCCACCGGCCGGTGTCGCATCGGGACCGGTCCGGGAACGCCGGCCCGCCGCTTCCGCCCGGTCCGGGCCGTCGCTTTGGCCCCGCCCGGCCCCTCACTTCCAGCCGCGGGCCCACATCAGCCCCCAGTTGTACTGCCGGTCGAGTTCGGCCTGGAACCCGTCGACGTAGTTGACCTCCCGACGGACCGTCACATCCCGGCCGTGGTTCTCCAGGAGCGCCACCGCACAGGTGCGGGCGTGGGCCGCCTTCTCGTCCAGGCGCACTTCGATGGGCACGCCGGCGTTGGGGAACAGGGTCACCACGCCGTTGGCGCGGTCGAAGGCCGGGATCCCCTCGTAGATGTAGACGAAGATCAGCAGTCGGCGGATCTCCGCGACGTGGTCGAGGTTGATGAACATCGTCTCGCCCGAGGCCGACCCCGAGCGGTCGTCGGTGTCGAGCCGGACGTACGGCGCCCGGTTGAAGTCGCCGAACAGGGTCCCCAGCGCCTGCACCGACCCCTTGGAGCCGTCCGAGAGCTCCCACAGGCAGCCCAGGTCCAGGTCGATCTTCTGGGGCAGCGGCGGGCCCTGTACGGGCACCGGGCGGAAGAGCCCGCCCGCGCGCGGCCTGGTCGGCAGGTCCTCGACCTGCTGGTTCCAGTGCAGGTTGACGCGCAGTGAGCCGGAGGCCGTGCCGAGCCTGCCGAGGGAGACCTCGGGGACCGTACGGGTCAGGGCTACTTTGTGGCCGCTGGGCTCCGGATCGCCCGAGCCGATGGCGCCGCGCAGACGGTTGAACATAGGCATGGTGGAAGCCTCCCGAGCACCCGGGGGTGCGCCGACGGGTCGCCGGACCGTCCCCGGAATTGAAAATACCGGTGTCACCTCGAAGATTTCACTCTTCGAGGTGACACCGGTACCGGATGTCAGTGCGGCGTACGGCGTTCGTGCCGTGCCAGGCGGAAGGTCAGACCTTCGCCTCCGCCGGCACTTCCGTGTCTTCCTTCACCCCTCCCGGGGTGTGGCCGATCCGGCGGTTGCGGATCACCGACGAGGCGAACGACGCGCCGATCAGGACGATGCCGATCATGCCGGTGATGACCTCGTTGACGTGCGTGCCGATGGTGAACAACAGCACCGCGGCGAGCGCGCCGATCGCGTAGTGCGCGCCGTGCTCCAGGTAGATGTAGTCGTCCAGGGTGCCCTTGCGGACCAGGTAGACGGTCAGCGACCGGACGTACATGGCACCGATGCCGAGGCCGAGCGCCATCTCGAAGATGTCGTTGGTGATGGCGAACGCGCCGATGACACCGTCGAAGGAGAAGGACGCGTCGAGCACTTCGAGGTACAGGAACAGGAAGAAGGCGGCCTTGCCGGCCAGCGCGACGACCGTGGGCCTCTTGCCGCCTGTGGCCGCGACCTCCTCGCCGGCAGCCTCCAGGTCCTCGTCGAGTTTGTTCTCGAAGTGCCCGGACAGGCCGTTGACGATCAGGTAGGTGATCAGGCCGAGCAGACCGGAGATGAGGACCGTGGCCGTCTTGTCCACGGTGCCGCCCTCGTGGACGAGGGCGTTCGCACCCGCCGTCATCGCGGTGACGAGCAGGGCCGCCAGGGCGACCAGGACGGACAGCATGTCGAGCTTGCCGAGCTTCGCCAGCGGCTTCTCCAGCCACGCGAGCCACTTGTGCTCACGCTCCTCGAAGATGAAGTCGAGGAAGATCATCAACAGGAAGACACCACCGAACGCGGCGATCGACGGGTGCGCGTCGGTGACCAGTTCCTCGTAGCGGTCCTTGTTGTTGATCGCCAGGTCGATGGCCTCGATCGGCCCCATCTTGGCGGTGATGCCGACGATGACAAGCGGGAAGACGAGCCGCATGCCGAACACGGCGATGAGGACACCGATGGTCAGGAAGATCTTCTGCCAGAAGGCGTTCATCTTCGACAGCACGCTGGCGTTCACCACTGCGTTGTCGAAGGAGAGCGAGATCTCCAGCACCGACAGGATCGCGACGACCGCGAAACCCTTCCACCCCCAGAGGAGGAAGGCGCCAGCCAGGCCGACCACGGTCACACCGAATGACCAGCCGAATGTTCGGAGTAGCACGGTTCAGATCCTTTTCTAGCCGAGGGACGCATCAGGACGGGCAAGAACAGGGTGTCCGGACCTGGCGGATGCGGCACAGGCCCCCGGATACGGTTCAGGGCCGGTCACACGTGTGACCAGCCCTTCCGGGTCGCTACTGGACGCTGACGCCGAAGTCCAGAGCGATACCGCGCAGACCTGAGGCGTACCCCTGGCCGACCGCGCGGAACTTCCATTCCCCCTGGTACCGGTAAAGCTCTCCAAAAATCATAGCCGTCTCACTTGACGCGTCTTCAGTCAGGTCATAGCGAGCGAGTTCATTCCCGTCCGCCTGATTGACGATCCGGATGTACGCGTTGCGGACCTGCCCGAACGTCTGACCGCGGGTCTCCGCCTCATAGATCGAGACCGGGAAGACGACCTTTTCGACCTCCTCGGGGATCGCGGTGAGTTCGACGATCAGTTCCTCGTCGTCCCCCTCACCTTCGCCGGTGAGGTTGTCACCGGTGTGCTCCACCGAACCGTCGGGGCTCTTGAGGTTGTTGTAGAAGACGAAGTACTCGTCCCCGAGCACCTTGCCCGCGCTGTTGCACAACAGCGCGCTGGCGTCCAGGTCGAACGCGGCCCCGGTCGTGGCACGCGCGTCCCAACCCAGGCCGACCAGCACCTTGGTCAGGTTCGGCGCCGCCTTGGTGAGCGAGACGTTGCCGCCTTTGGCGAGGGTGACCCCCATCGTTCCTCCAGCTCATCTGGCGCCTGCCACCGACTGTGCGGGGCGGGCGCTGCTGTGATTTACCGGGCTGCGCCCTCAGCGGCTGACGCCGCAGGGCCAAACCTAACCGCGCGGGTTCCGCAGCGTCAGGCCATATGTCACATACGGGTCCCCGTGACGCAGAACGCCCGCCGCCCGCACGGAG
The DNA here is from genome assembly GCF_057291755.1 of Kitasatospora sp. UYEF31. Taxonomy (NCBI): domain Bacteria; kingdom Bacillati; phylum Actinomycetota; class Actinomycetes; order Kitasatosporales; family Streptomycetaceae; genus Kitasatospora; species Kitasatospora sp. UYEF31. The sequence continues at coordinate 100,823 of NZ_JBXAWK010000006.1, read as the reverse complement.
CGGACGGCGGGCGACTGACTGACTGGAGACCATGCAACGCGGAGGGCAGCGGATCAGACGCTGACGCCGAAGTCCTGAGCGATCCCGCGCAGGCCGGAGGCGTAGCCCTGGCCGACCGCGCGGAACTTCCACTCGCCGCCGTGCCGGTACAGCTCGCCGAACACCATCGCGGTCTCCGTGGAGGAGTCCTCGGTGAGGTCGTAACGGGCGATCTCCGCGGAGTTGGACTGGTTCACGACGCGGATGTACGCGTTGCGGACCTGACCGAACGACTGCTGACGGCCTTCGGCCTCGTAGATCGAGACCGGGAAGACGATGCGGTCGATCTCGGCCGGCACCGCCGCCAGGTTGACCTTGATGGCCTCGTCGTCGCCTTCACCCTCGCCGGTGAGGTTGTCACCGGTGTGCTCCACCGAACCGTCGGGGCTCTTGAGGTTGTTGAAGAAGACGAAGTGGCTGTCCGAGACGACCTTGCCCGCCGCGCTGAGCAGCAGGGCGCTGGCGTCCAGGTCGAAGTCCGTGCCGGTGGTCGTACGGGCGTCCCAGCCCAGGCCGACAAGGATGGCGGTCAGACCTGGGGCCTCCTTCGAGAGGGAGACGTTTCCACCCTTGCTCAGGCTGACACCCACGAGTCCTCCAAAACGTTTGTGGAGCGGCTGCGTTCTGCACGCGCGCTCCGGAAATGATCCTGGGAAGTGGTCCGCCGGTTTCGACGGACCGCCCAGCGGGTTCAACGTGCCGATCGTATCCCCGGGTTCCCGAGGCGGCCCATCGGATCCACCGGACTTGCCGCCGCGCTCACCGGGGGACGACCGCCGGAGCCCCGCATCCCGGCAAAAGCTTCAGAGTGCGCCGAGCGCCTTCAGGTATTCCTGCTGGTCGCGCGCGTCGGGGAGACCGTTGACGATGCTCCAGCGGACAACGCCCTCCTTGTCGATGACGAAGGTCGCCCGTACAGCACAACCCTTGCCCTCATCGAAGACGCCGTATGCCTGCGCGGTCGCACCGTGCGGCCAGAAGTCGGACAGGAGGGGGTACTCCAGGCCCTGCTGCTCGGCGAAGACGCGGAGCGAGAAGGGGGAGTCGCAGGACGCGGCGAGGAGCTGCACGTCGTCGTTCTGGTACTGCGGGAGCTCGTCGCGCAGTGCGCACAGCTCGCCGGTGCACACGCCGGTGAAGGCGAACGGGTAGAAGACCAGGACGACGTTCTTGCTGCCCCGGAAGTCGGAGAGCCTGACAAGCTCGCCGTGCTGGTTCTTGAGCTCGAAGTCGGGGGCGACGGTGCCGGTCTCGACAGCCATGGCGCGGTCCTCTCGTGGAATGCCGGAAGGAAAACTCCGGCCGACCGTACCGCCCGCCACGGGGACACGGTCGGCCGGAGTCGGTCCTGGGAAAGCCACAGGAGGTCCGGACCGGGCTCACGACGCCCGGTCAGGACCTCCTGCGACCCCGCACTGCTTCACCTGGTGACGCCGGTCGCCGTCCGTCTGAATTCCGTACGGATGACAGCCGGCGAAGCGGTGAAAGCCTGGGTTCCGCGCTACTTGCGGCTGTTGTGCGCCGCCTTCGGCGCGACCAGCTTGGTCGCCGACCAGTCCGGTCCGGCGCTGACGCCGGTGGTCCGGGTCAGGCCCGCAGTGGGTGCGGCCTCACCGATCTCGCTGGGTTCGACGTAGCCGTCGCGCCCGGTCTTGGGGGTTAGCAGCCACACGTGGCCGCCCCCGGCGACCATGGTGACGGCGTCCACGAGGGAGTCGACGAGGTCTCCGTCGTCTTCCCGGAACCAGAGCAGGACGACATCCGCGATGTCGTCCTCGTACTCCTCGTCGAGGATCTCACTGCCGGTGATCGATTCGATACCGGCGCGGAAATCCTCATCCACGTCGTCGTCGAAGCCGAACTCCTGGACCACCTGTCCGGGCTGGAACCCGAGCCTGATGGCCGGGTTCGACCGTTCCTCCGCGTGGTCCGCGGTCGCGCTCACGAAATGCCTCCCATGTTCTGCCCCGCGATCGACGCAAGGGCCTACGGCCCGTAGTCCACACGCGCCGGGCTGTTCGCGCAAGTACCCAGGTCACGTGCGGGCTCAAACCGGTGTCCTGACCGAGCCCGCACGGAGGTGTCGACCGTGGTCGCAGGTGCCTGCGACCGACTTCACCAACCCTGTCGGGTCCGGGCGCGTCCAGGGACCCTGGAAGCCCGCGCGACGGTCATGTGTTCGACCTCCGCGTCGGGTCCGGGGAACACCAGTCCGGTGTGGCCATCCTCGAACCGTACGACGTACGGCGGCGCCCCGTCGGGGCCCCTGATCTCAAGGATCTCACCACTGCGGTCCATCCGGCCCACCACGTTGCCGTGCACGTGCAGCCGGTCACCGATCGTCGCCTGCATCATCCGCCACTCCCCTCGTCCCACACGGGCCGGCGAACGTACGCCGGCCGGGGCGGGGCCCGCGCGTTCGACCGCCGCCACACACCAGAGAACTACGCCGGTGCGGATCCCGAAAGGTGTCGGCGTATCGTTTTGGCAGGTACGTCACGGGCCATCCCTCTCCGTTGGCGTGCCGACGCGTTCGGCGCCCGGCACGTGTACCCCCTCCCAGGGGACGCGAAGTCGGACCAAGTCAGGGCCTGGAGCCTGATCGCGGTGTGGCGGGACCGGCTCCGTGCCGACTACCTGTGTCGTTACCGACCGGTAGAGATGACGGAACCCACCTCGGCGTACCACGATGGAGGCGGCGCGACAACGCATCGCAGCAGCGTTCCACCCCGACTGGGGGAGATCGCCGCCCACCGACTTGTCTACCGATAAGTGAAGGATCAGCGTGGCTTCCGGACGAGACCGCTTCTCGATTATCAGCGACGGGCTGCCGAGCCAGCTCCCGGACATCGACCCGAATGAGACCGGGGAGTGGCTGGAGTCGCTGGACGCCGTCATCAACGAGCAGGGCCGTCAGCGGGCCCGCTACATCATGCTCAAGCTGCTGGAACGCGCTCGCGAGAACCAGGTCGGCGTGCCGGCTCTGCGCAGCACGGACTACATCAACACCATCGCGCCGGAGTCGGAGCCGTGGTTCCCCGGCGACGAGGACATCGAGCGCCGCATCCGCGCGTTCATCCGGTGGAACGCGGCCATCACCGTGTCCCGGGCCAACCGCCCGGGTCTTGGTGTGGGCGGCCACATCGCGACGTACGCCTCCTCGGCGAGCCTCTACGAGGTCGGCTTCAACCACTTCTTCCGCGGCAAGAACCACGGCGAGTCGGGCGACCAGGTCTTCATCCAGGGCCACGCCTCGCCGGGCATCTACGCGCGCGCATTCCTCGAGGGCCGGCTGACCGAGCAGCACCTCGACGGCTTCCGTCAGGAGCACTCGCAGGCGCCGTACGGCATCCCGAGCTACCCGCACCCGCGGCTGATGCCGGACTTCTGGGAGTTCCCGACCGTGTCGATGGGCCTCGGCCCGCTCGGCGCGATCTACCAGGCCCGGTTCAACCGGTACCTCCACAACCGCAGCATCAAGGACACCTCGCGCAGCCACGTGTGGGCGTTCCTGGGCGACGGCGAGATGGACGAGCCCGAGTCGCTGGGCAACATCGGCCTGGCGGCCCGTGAGGAGCTCGACAACCTCACCTTCGTCATCAACTGCAACCTGCAGCGCCTGGACGGCCCGGTCCGCGGCAACGGCAAGATCATGCAGGAGCTGGAGTCGTACTTCCGCGGCGCCGGCTGGAATGTGATCAAGGTCGTCTGGGGTCGCGACTGGGACCCGCTGCTCGCGCAGGACACCGACGGCGCGCTCGTGAACAAGATGAACACGACGCCCGACGGCCAGTTCCAGACGTACGCCTCCGAGTCCGGCGGCTACGTCCGCGAGAAGTTCTTCGGCGACGACGCCCGGCTGCGCAAGATGGTCGCGCACATGACGGACGAGGACATCCAGAAGCTGGGCCGCGGCGGTCACGACTACCGCAAGGTCTACGCGGCGTTCAAGGCGGCACGTGAGCACGTCGGCCAGCCGACGGTGATCCTCGCGCAGACCGTGAAGGGCTGGACCCTGGGTCCGAACTTCGAGTCGCGCAACGCCACGCACCAGATGAAGAAGCTCACCAAGGCCGACCTGAAGGCCTTCCGCGACCGGCTCTACCTGCCGATCACGGACAAGGAGCTCGAAGCCGACGTCCCGCCGTACTTCCACCCGGGTGAGAACTCGGAGGAGATCCAGTACATGAAGGAGCGGCGTGCCGCGCTCGGCGGTCCGCTGCCGCAGCGTCTGGTCCGCTCCAAGCCGGTCAAGCTGCCCGGCGACGAGATGTACGCCGCGTCGAAGAAGCCCACCAGGCAGCCGATGGCCAGCACGCAGGCCTTCGTCCGGCTGCTCAAGGACCTCATGCGGGACAAGGAGATCGGCAAGCGCTTCGTGCCGATCGCCCCCGACGAGTACCGCACCTTCGGCATGGACGCGATGTTCCCGTCCGCCAAGATCTACAACCCGCACGGCCAGCAGTACGAAGCGGTCGACCGCGAACTCCTGCTCTCCTACAAGGAGTCGCCGGACGGTCAGATGCTCCACGAGGGCATCTCCGAGGCCGGTTGCGCCGCGTCGCTGATCGCCGCGGGCACGTCGTACGCGACGCACGGCGAGCCGATGATCCCGATCTACATCTTCTACTCGATGTTCGGGTTCCAGCGGACGGGTGACTCGTTCTGGCAGTTCGCCGACCAGCTCGGCCGCGGCTTCGTGCTCGGCGCCACCGCGGGCCGTACCACGCTGACCGGTGAGGGCCTGCAGCACGCCGACGGCCACTCGCACCTGCTCGCGTCGACGAACCCTGCCTGTGTCGCGTACGACCCGGCCTACGCCTTCGAGGTCGCGCACATCGTGCAGAGCGGTCTGCAGCGCATGTACGGGAGCACCGAGGAGCTCCCGCACGGCGAAGATGTGTTCTTCTACATGACGGTCTACAACGAGCCGATCGCCCAGCCGGGTCAGCCCGAGGGCGTCGACGTCGAAGGCATCGTCAAGGGCTTGTACCTCTTCAAGGCCGGTGAGCCCAAGGAGGGCGCGCTGCGCTCGCAGATCCTCGCCTCCGGTGTGGGTGTGCCGTGGGCGCTCGACGCGCAGCGCATGCTCGCGCAGGAGTGGAACGTGACCGCCGACGTGTGGTCCGCGACCTCCTGGAACGAGCTGCGCAGGGACGCCGTGGCGTGCGAGGAGTTCAACCTCCTGCACCCCGAGTCGGACCCGCGTATCCCGTACGTCACGCAGGTGCTCGACGGCCGTGAGGGCCCGGTCGTCGCGGTGTCCGACTGGATGCGCGCCGTACCGGACCAGATCTCGCGCTGGGTCCCGGCGGACTTCATGTCGCTCGGTGCCGACGGTTTCGGTTTCGCCGACACCCGCGGTGCGGCGCGGCGCTTCTTCCACATCGACGCCGAGTCGGTCGTGGTGGGTGTGCTGTCCGAGCTGGCGCGTCGTGGCGAGGTGGAGCCGGCGACGGTCCGCAAGGCCATCGACAAGTACAACCTGATGGACGTCAAGGCAGCCGGTGCGGGCACCGTCGGCGGCGACGCCTGACCGTCTGACCTCCGTACTGGCCGCCTGAAGGTCCCGTCGGTCTGAGGGCCGCACCCGCGCGAGCGGGTGTGGCCCTCAGCTTTTCCAGCCGGCGTTTCCGTACGGTTCCCAGCCTTCTGGCGGCAGTATCGCTGTGCGTGACCGAGAGCATTCCGTACGCAAGCGTATGGAAAACTATAGACAAGAAGCCTTACTTCCGGTACATCTCATGCCCATGCTGAAGCGCCATGTCCTGACCGGGTTGTTCCTCACCACCACCCTTCTCGCCGGAACGGCCGGCACCGCCGCGGCCGACGACCCCGCTCCGGCGTTCACGATGTCCGACCCCCGCATCACCGAGTCCAGCGGGCTGATCCCCAGCACCCTGCACCCCGGCGTCTTCTGGACGCACAACGACAGCGGCGCGGGCCCCGAGCTGTACGCGGTCGGCCCCGACGGGAAGACCCTCGCAACCATCACCCTCACCGGCGTCCAAGCCGTCGACTGGGAGGGCATCGCGATAGGCAAGGACGCCCAGGGCCGGCCCGCCGTCTACGTCGGCGACACCGGGAACAATGCGCGCACCCGCACCGACGTACAGATCTACCGCTTCACCGAACCGGCCGAGCTGCGCGACCAGTCGATCGCCGCCGAGACGTTCCCCGTACGGTTCGCGGACGGTCCGCTCGACTGTGAGGCGATGCTGATCGACCCGCGGGACGGCACCGTCTACCTCGCCAGCAAGGTCTGGACCGGCAACGGCGGCCTCTACCGGCAGTCGGCTCCACTGACACCGGGTCAGACCACCGTGTTCACCAGGGTGGCCGACGCCCCGACCACCGTCACCGACGGAGGCTTCTCCGCCGACGGCAGCCGGTTCGTGCTGCGCAACTACCCGACGGCGACCGTGTATTCCGCGCCCGGCAAAGCGGTCGGCCCGGTTGTGTTCCCGCTCCAGAAGCAGGGCGAGTCGGTGACCTTCACCCCCGACGGACAGGCGCTGATGTTCGGCAGTGAGGGCGTGGACAGCCCCGTCTACAAAGTCCCGCTGACCGGGGCGCTGCTGCCGGAACCGGCCAAACCCGCCGCCACAGCCACACCGAACGTCCCAGTCCCGGCTGCGGCGAGCACTCCGGTCGGCAGTTCCGCGCACCGGGACGATTCAGGTACTTCCGGCGCGGCCTGGGCCGCGTACGGCGTCGGCGGGCTTGTCGTCATGGCCCTGGCGTTCGTGGGATTCCTGAGGTTCCGCCGCAGGTCCTAGGACTCGGCCTGACACTTTCGCCCTGCCCGACGACGACGCCTCCGTCCGCCGCCGCCGCTCAGACTGGTGCTTTTGTTCCGCTGGCGGAAGGCGTCGTACGGGGGTGCTTCTCGTAGGACTCTTTGAGCCCGAGAGCCTCGATCACCCAGTCTGGTTCGAGCCCGTTGCTTTCAAGGGGAATGGTCCGGGGAGTCCATTTTCCCGAGCCGTCACGTTCGATTACTCGCGTCTCCGAAGCGCCCGCCGCATAACGAGGCGACCTCGCTCTAATCCACGCCCGGTCGAGGTCTTTATCCCAGATAATGGAGACTCCGTCACGCTTGCCGTTGTACCAGTTCCCATCCGTGTAAAGAATTTTCCCTCGCTTCCCCCCATACGCATCCGGGAAGAACTCCCGAATGCGCAGGTTCCACAGCTCCTCACCCGAGTGGTCTTTGTCCTTTCGGGTCACCACCTCCAAGGCGAATCGATCACCCGGCGAACTGAACCAGGACCCCGCGATCACATTCCCCCCCTTGTGGGAGCCCCGGCTCTGAACCGAAGCCGAAGGGCTCACTGAACCAGGTGCCACCCCGACGCCGTCCCGGTCCGACGCCGCACCACCACAGGCGCCTAGAGAGACCCACAGCGCACCGACGATCACGATCCGGAAATTCCTGCCCGGGATGCCGCGCGCCATCAACGCTTGCCTTCCGTACTCGTGGAGGACAGCACAGTCTTTCCGTCAGCGGCCACAACGACAACGGAGTCACGAGGAAAGGTGATGTGGAGGTCATACGGTTCGGGATCCATCCCGGGGATCTTCTCCGCCCAGCTCGACTTCTTGGCGTCCGTATCGTATTTGAGATTCGGGTCGACTCGGTCGTTGAAAGTGAGGTCCGCCTTCATCTCCACCCGATACGTCCCGTCGTCCTGCCTGGTGACCACCGTGTGCCCCTTGGCGCCGAACCCGCCAGCTTCTTTGTTGGTGCCATGGAGGTATTCGTAGCCGATGATTCCTTCGCCGTTCTGCAGTTCCAACGGCCGCGTGACATCGAATCTCCCGAAGGATGACTGAGACGCGACGGCCTCCAATGCGATGTTCGGGAACCACGCTTCCTGAGTCCCCAAATCTCCTCCAGGCACCATGTGATCTCTCACTCCATCTGCGCCATGTACTCCGTCAAGTACCTTCTGGAGATCCGTATTCGCGTTCATGTATTCCGACCATTCGGGATCATTCTTGATGGTCCAGTCGCCGTCGCCTTGGAGGTAACGCAGCAGAATCGAACGACCGGCCCAGTCGCTGCTGAAGTCCGTGCCCTCTCCCCTGTCCTCGACCCCCCGGTCAGTTCCCGGACCGCGGAACGTCAGCTTGTCGAACAGCTTGTTCAACCCACCCCCGGCGGGGAAGCAGTCGTCATGATCGGGGCGTATTTCAACTCCGACATCGATTGGACTGCCTTGCGGATCTCCTCGGCCACTGACTTCGCCGACTCGTCGTGCATCCGTTTGAGGTTCTCAGCTCTGTCGATGACAGCGTCAAGGTCCCGCTTCGCACTGTCGACCGCCCCCTGTGCCACCAGGTAACGGGAGAAATCTTCCGGCACGGTGAAAAGCAGGGAACCGGACAGCGGTTTCAATCCCATATCGGGATTGTCCTTGGCGTGCCCGAGCCGGTTGCGCGCCTCCACCGCCTCGGCATCCATGCTCCGTCCCGTCCGCTGATACTCGGCCAGTAAAGATGACCACCCACTGAGCGACATCTGGACCATGAGCAAGGCCCCACGGATCGAGCCCACATCCGGCACCAGGTCGTTGACCCTCTTGTGGAACCCGGCTCCGGCCGGCCCGCGCCAGGCATCAGGGTTCAGGGTTCAGGACCGAGCGGTCCAACTCGCCCTGCGCGCGGGACAGTTCACCGGTGGCTTCACGCAATGTCCCAAGGAGTGCTTCGATCGCCTGGACAATGCCCGGGGCAGGGTCGAAGCGCAGTCCGGGGAATTCCTTCGCGTCGCTCATCCGAGCACGTCCCGGATCCGAGTCGACGGTGCGACAGGTTCCTGACGGGTCGAGCCGGGCCCCGCCGCGCCCGGTGAATCGGCCGGAGGCCTCCCCGCGTCCGGGAGCTGGTAGGACGGGACCTGGTAGGAATCGACGAGCTGTTGCTCACTCGTGTCATAGGTCTTCCTGGCGTCAGCGACACCCCGCTTCAGACCCTCGACCTCCTTCCGGAAGTCTCCGACCCTGCCGTCCCATTCCGCATGGAACCAGGAACACGCTCTGTCCAAATCCTGGTGTCCGGTGCGCTTCGGCCCGGTTTCCTCCAACGCGTCAGCCGCCCGTCCCGCAGCATCCGCACATCTGATGAGTGTCCCGGCCAGACCTTCCAACCAGGCCAGGTCCACAACGAATCCCCCGGTCACAGCTCCCCCTTAAGGCCCGCACACCACCGGTTACTTACCGTTGCTCAGTGCTTCCGGAAAGCTACCCAGGTCAAGTCGCGGCGTCCAGAGGCAATTGACCGCATGTCATTTCCGGATCCAGGCTGTGGCTCGATCGGGTACTCCGACCGGAGGCCGCGCTTGCCCCAGACGGGTGGGGGTACGACGAAGCCGAGCGGTACGCCGTGACCGGTTCCGAGGGGAGTGGACTACATGTCCGCTGGATCAGCCGAGCACGACCACCCGATGGCCGACCGAAGGCCGTCCGACGACCCGCTGTCCGTCCACACATCGTCCGGCCGTACGGTCCAGGAGCACGACGCCCGGCCACCGCACGACGTGATCGTCGTCGGAGCGGGGGCCGCCGGGCTGCGCGCCGCCTGTCTGTTGCAGGACTCCGGGCTCAACGTCCTGGTCCTGGAGGCCCAGGACCGGGTGGGCGGCCGGATCCGCACGCTCGACGACCTACCGCACCAGCAGGAGGCGGGTGCGGTCAACATCGGCCGGGGGTACGCCCGGACGCTCGCGCTGGCCGCGGCGTTCGGCCTGGAGACGGTGCCGGTGGCGGCGTGGGGCCACCCCGTGGACCTCGACGTCCGGGGCAGGACGGTGTCCATGGCCGACTGGCCCCGGACCGCCGCCGACTCGTTGCCGGGCAAAGAGCGGGAAATCCCGCCCTCCGCCCTGCTGTTCCACTACCTGTCGGCGGACAATCCGCTCGCCACGCCGGGCACCCCGCCGTCGGCGTGGACCGACAAGCGTTACGCGGAACTGGATGTGCCGCTGCGTCAGTTCCTGACCGAGCGCGGGGCCGGCGCCGAGGCCCTGGCACTGATGTCCCGGGCAATGCCGGTCGACGACCTGGACTCCGCCTCGGCGCTGTACCTGCTGCGGACCTACGCCCGGCTCGACGCCGAAGCCGGCCCCGTGCGGCTCCGGGCGGGCAACAGCCGGCTGCCGGAGGCCCTGGCGTCCACGTTGGTGAACCCGGTCCTGACCGGGCACCAAGTGACATCCGTACGGGAGCACGGAGCCCAGGGTGTGGAGGTCCGGTGCGCGGTGGGCTGTCTCCACCGCGCGCAGCGGGTGGTGATGACCGCGCCCCTTCCGGCGCTGCGCCGTGTCGCCTTCGACCCGCCCCTGGACGGGGCGCTGCACGAGGCCGTGCACGGCACCCCGTACACCGCCCTGACGAAGGTCCACCTGCGGATCACCGCGCCGTACTGGGAACACGACGGTCACGCCCCGGCGCTGTGGACCGACGGGCCGCTGGAGCGGCTGTTCCTGTGGCACCCAGGGCCGGAGACTTCGCGGCCCGATGCCGGCCACTCTGACGCCACGCGCCCAGGAACCGCCCTGTCCGCCAGCGCCCTGTCCGCCAGCGCCCTGTCCGCCAGCGCCCTGTCCGCCAGCACCCGGCCCGACGCCGCCCACCCCGGCGCGGCGGAGCTGTGGCTCACCGGCAGCCGCGCCCGCCACCTCGACTGCCTGGCCGGGATCGCCGCGGAGCAATTCATCCACACGGAACTGCACCGGCTGCGCCCGGCGCTGGCAGCGTGCGCGCAGATCCAGAAGACCGTCTCCTGGGCGGCGGACCCGTTCGCGGGCGGCGCTTGGGCGTACATCGCCCCCGGCACCGCGCACCACTACCACCCGGCTGTCCAGGGCCCGCACGGCCGGGTGCACCTGGCCGGCGAGCACACCGCGGTCGAATCACCCAACCTGGAGGGCGCGTTCGAGTCCGCGGAGCGCGTGGCCCGCGAGGTGCTGTGCGCGCACCACAAGGTGCGCTGATTCCGGGCAACCCGGCAACCCAGCCAACCGGCAACCCAGCCAACCGGCAACCCAACCAACCCGCTACCCGACTACCCGGCGACCCGCTGCTACTGCCCTTGCGACTCACGCCCCGCCGACGAGAAGCTCATGTCCGAGTAGCGGTCCCCCGCCACCTGCCCGGAGATCGGCTCCAGTTCGGCCAGCTCCGCCGTCGTCAACTCGATGTCCACCGCTGCGGCGTTCTCCTCCAGACGGTGCTTCTTGGTCGTGCCGGGGATCGGCACCACCGGGATGCCCCACACCTGAGCGCGCTGCTGCACCCAGGCCAGCGCCACCTGAGCGAGCGACACCCCGTGCGCCGCCGCGATCTTGCGCACGGGCTCAAGCAGCGCGTAGTTCCGCTCCGCGTTGTCACCGGTGAAGCGCGGCTGGGTGCGGCGGAAGTCGTCCGACGACAGGGTCTCCGCGGCGGTGAAGGAGCCGGTGAGGAAACCGCGGCCGAGCGGCGAGTACGGCACCAGCGCGACGCCGAGTTCCTTGGCCGCCGGGACGACCCCGGCCTCGATGTCCCGGGCGAACAGCGACCATTCGGACTGCACGGCGTTGATGCGGTGCACCTGCGAGGCCGCCCGCAGTTCGTCACCCGTGACCTCGGAGAGGCCGAGGTGGCGGACCTTGCCCTCCCGCACGAGCTCGGCCATCGCCCCGACCGTCTCTTCGATCGGCACGTTCACGTCCCGGCGGTGCATGTAGTACAGGTCGATCGTTTCGATGCCGAGCCGCTTGAGGCTGGCCTCGCAGGACTGCTTCACATACGCCGCGTCGCCGCGCATCGACCGCTTCATCGGGTCGGCGGCGTTGGGCACGATGCCGAACTTGGTCGCCAGGAACACCTGATCACGGTGCCCCTGGGCCAGGAAGGAGCCGACCAGTTCCTCGTTGGCCCCGGCACCGTAGACGTCGGCGGTGTCGAAGAAGTTGACTCCGAGTTCGAGTGCCCGCCCGAGGGCCCCGTGGGCCTGGGTCTGGTCGAGAGCCGTGCCGTACGCGTAGCTCATCCCCATGCAGCCGAGTCCCTGGAGCGGAACCTGCGGTCCTTCGGTGCCCAGTGTGGTCGTACGCATCATGACGAACTCCTCGTTTCCAGGGGGCTGAGCGATCCCTCGCACAGCTCCGCGTATCGGTCGATCTTGTAGTCCAGGACGAGCAGACAGCCCGTCATATCCGTGATCCGCCGCCGCACTTCCTCGCGGTGGTCCTCCAGGATCTTCTTGCGCTCCGCCGAGGTGTGCTCGCCTTCGAGGCGCAGTTCGGCGTACCGGACCATGTCCGCGACGGACATCCCGGTCAGCCGCAGCTTTCCGATGAACTCCAGCCAGCGCAGATCTTCGTCGTCATAGCGCCGCCGACCGGCTCCGTTGCCCGTCCGGGAACCCTCCCTGTCGACTTTCCGCATCAGGTTGATCTGCTCGTACCAGCGCAGTGTGTGCGCGGAGAGGCCGGTCAGTCCGGCGACCTCGCTGATGCTGTAGCCGGCCCTGACTGCGGTGATGGTCATCGCGGACTTCCTCTCGCCGTCTTGTCCCGGTGCGCGTTCCCGACTGCCTGAACGCTAAAGAGTTCGAGTGCACTCTAAGCAAGCCCCCGACGCACCCCCCGTACACATCCGTACAAAATCCAATGCGGAAGCCAAGAAGTCGCCATACACTCGATCACAGCCGGTCGCGAGGACTTCGGCTGCGACTTCCGAAACCACCTCTTAAGTGATCCTTCGCCGCCAAGCACGGCGTCAAGCGGGAGACCTTCCTCAGGGACATCGCCCCGAAGCTCACCCGCCTGGAGCAGTTGCGACTCCAGTCTTCGGGCCGGGAGGCCGTACGGGCCGACCTCGCGACGGTGCCGCTCACCCGCCTGGCGACCTACGTCCTCGCGCTGCACTTCGGCGGGCCGACGACACCGGCTACACCTACGACCACATCTACGACCTGGGCCCGTTCCGGCTGTCCCGGGTGCTCCCGCCGTTTGTCCTGGACCAGGAGCAACACATCGGCGAGGTCATCCGCCGCCTGAAGAAGTGATCTTCAGTCCCGACTACTCAGCCGAGCGCGCTGTGCATCTCCCAGACCAATACCTCGGGGCCAGCCGGAGCACCTCCTGAAACGCCCTCCGGCGCTGCCGTCAGCCGCTGCCCCTCCGCGCCGGTGATCCGTACCGCGTCACCCTCCCGGAGCAACCCGACGCCTTCAAGTTCCACGGCCCCGCGCGTGACAAAAAGGTGCGCGTACGGAGCGTCCGGAACCAGCACCGTGCCCCCCGGCACGGGGCGGGCGACGTGCAGCGCGGCGTCCTTCTGCCGGATGCGGATCCCGGCGTCGTACGACGGCATCCCCGACGCGATGGTGATCAGCCCGCCGCGCGCCAGCTCAGCCGAAACGTCGGCCTGTTCGTAGCCCGGGGCCAGGCCGGCCTCATCGGGCAGCACCCACATCTGCACAAAGCGCACCGGCTCGGCGACCCCGGCGGCGTCGTTCTTCTCGGAGTGCCGGATGCCGCTTCCGGCGCTCATCCGCTGTGCGAGGCCGGGATGGATCAGGCCGTTGTGGCCTTCGCTGTCCTGGTGCACCAGCGACCCGGAGAGCACCCAGGTGACGATCTCCATGTCCCGGTGCGGGTGCGTGTCGAAGCCCGTGCCGGGCGCGACGGTGTCGTCGTTGCTGACGAGGAGCAGCCCGTGGTGCGTGTTCGCCGGGTCGTAGTGACGGCTGAACGAAAAGCTGTGGTGCGATTCCAGCCACCCCGCCCCGGTGTGGAAGCGGTCGGCCGCCCGCCGTACGTCGAACGTGGTCATGGTCGTCTCCTCGGGGTTCCCAGGTCTGGCACGGTACGCCGGACAGTCCAGTGACTTAGCCCACCCCGCCCCGTTACCGCCCGGTTTGCGATTGGTATCGTCGCCCTTCCGGCGGGACAATTCCGCTGATGACGCAGTGTGCAGCGAAGTCCGGTGCGAATCCGGCGCTGTCCCGCAACTGAGATGCCCGGGGGATCCACAGGACCCGCGGGACGAGCCAGGTCGCCTCACGCCGCGTCGACGCCTGATGCTCCCGTAGGAGGAGTGAGCCGTCCCACGGGTCCTGCGCCTCACAACCCCGTGGACGAATAGTCCATGGAGCTGAACCCCGTGCTGATCCCCCTGAAGCCGCTCACCCGATCACTCGCCGTCCTGGCCGTCGGCGCGCTCGCGCTGACCGGTTGCGGTGACGACAAGAAGTCCGACAAGACGGACGTGAAGGGTGCCACGCCGAGCGCCAGCGCCCCGGCCGCCGGTCCGAAGCGGATCGTTTCGCTCAGCCCGTCCTCCACCGAGATGCTGTTCGCGATCGGCGCGGGCAAGCAGGTCGTGGCCGTGGACAACAACTCGAACTTCCCGGCTGACGCGCCGAAGACCGAGTTGTCCGGCTTCAAGCCGAACGTCGAGGCGATCATCAAGCTGAACCCGGACATGGTCGTGCTGTCGAACGACAAGGACGGCCTGGTCAAGCAGCTGGAGACGCTGAAGGTGAAGGTCGTGCAGGCGCCGAGCGCCATGACTTTCGAGGACACGTACACCCAGCTCAACACGCTGGGCCAGGCCACCGGACACGCCGCCGAGGCGACCGCGGTGGTCAACAAGATGAAGACGGACATCGCCGACATCGTCACGCAGAGCAAATCGAAGCTGGCAAAGAAACCGGCGAAGCCGCTGACCTACTTCCACGAGCTGGACAACACCGGCTACACGGTCACGTCCAAGACCTTCATCGGTGAGGCGTACAACCTCTTCGACCTGAAGAACATCGCCGACGCGGCGGACAAGTCGGGTTCGGGCTACCCGCAGATCTCCCCGGAGGCCGTCGTCACCGACAACCCGGACATGGTCTTCCTCGCCGACACCAAGTGCTGCCAGCAGGACGCGGCCACCGTCGCCAAGCGGCCCGGCTGGGACAAGATCACCGCGGTGCGGAAGAACCAGGTCTTCGCCATGGACGACGACCTCGCCTCCCGCTGGGGACCGCGCATCGTCGACTACGTGCGCGCCGTCGGCGCAGCGGTGGAGAAAGCCTCCGCGTGAAGTCTGTAGTTGAGAGGTCCGCCGACCCGGCCGCGCCCGCAAAGGGACGTGGCCGGTTCGGCGGGCTGCCGTTCCTGTTCGGGGCGGTCCTGTTGTTCGGGGCGATCGCCCTGGGTGTCCTGGTCGGCGCGGCCGATCTGCCGCGCGGGGGTGTGCTGCTCGCGTTGCTCGACGAGATCCCGTTCGTCGACATCGACCACGGTCTGACGCCGGTTCAGCACGCGGTGCTGATCGAGCTCCGGGTCCCGCGGGTGCTGCTCGGGGCGATGGTGGGCGGGCTGCTCGCCATCGCGGGTGGCGGTTATCAGGGTGTGTTCCGCAATCCGATGGCCGACCCGTACCTGCTGGGTGCGTCGTCGGGTGCGGGGCTCGGCGCGACGCTGGTCATCGTGTACGCCCCGGCGGATGAGTTCGCCGGGATCGGCGTGGTGCCGGTCGCCGCGTTCGTCGGCGCGATCACCGGTGTCCTGATGGCGTATGCGCTGGGTGCGACGACAGGGCGTGCGGACAGTACGACGAACCTCCTGCTCGCGGGTGTTGCCGTGTCGGCTTTCCTGTCCGCGGTGCAGACGTATGTCCAGCAGTCCAAGATCGACCAACTGCAACGGATCTACGCCTGGATCCTCGGGCGGTTGTCCGATGCGAGCTGGACCGATCTGCGGTTGCTGCTTCCGTACGCCGTGATCAGTGTGGTGACCCTGCTGCTGCACGGACGGCTCCTGGATGTGATGGCCGTCGGTGACGACGAGGCGTCGGTCCTGGGCGTGAACGCCGGGCGGGTACGGCTGGTCGTGCTGCTCGCGGCTTCGCTGGCCACCGCTTCGGCGGTCGCGGTGAGCGGGTTGATCGGGTTCATCGGCATCGTGGTGCCGCACATCGTGCGCCGTCTGGTCGGCGGGAGTTACCGCAAGGTGCTGCCTCTGTCGCTGCTTGTGGGCGGCGCGTTCCTGGTGCTCGCCGACGTTGTCGCGCGGACGCTGACCGCTCCTGGGGAGCTGCCGATCGGTGTGGTCACCGCGTTTGTCGGGGCGCCGTTCTTCATCCTGGTCCTGCGCACGACCCGGCGGATCGACCTGTGAGCGCTGTGGAGGAGTCCGCGATAAAAACCGCCCTGTCCGTACGGAATATGAACCTGTCCCGCGACGGCGCGCAGATCCTGCACGATGTCAGCGTCGACGCCGCCCAGGGTTCCTGGCTCGCGGTGCTCGGGCCGAACGGGGCCGGGAAGTCGACGCTGCTGAAGGCCGTCGCCGGACTGCTGCCGTACGAGGGTGAGGTCACCGTCGCGGGGCGCGACGTGAAGAGCCTTTCCCAGCGTGGTCTCGCCCAGTCGCTCGGTTACACACCGCAGACGCCGACTGTTCCGGCCCAGATGGCCGTACGGGATTACATCCTGCTCGGCCGCACTCCCCATCTCGGCTACCTGGCCCGGCCGTCGCGGAGCGACTTCGACATCGCTGATTCCGTGATCGAGCGGCTTGGGCTGGAGTCCTTCGCGCGTCGTGAGGTGGGCCGGCTGTCCGGTGGTGAGCGGCAGCGGGTGGTGGTCGCCCGCGCGCTGGCGCAGCAGGCCCCGATGCTGCTGCTCGACGAGCCGACGACCGCGCTCGACCTGGGTCACCAGCAGCAGGTCCTCGAGCTCGTAGACGATCTGCGGCGGGCCGACGGGCTGACCGTGGTCAGCACACTGCACGACCTGAGCGTGGCCGCGCAGTACGCGGACAACCTGTTGTTGCTGGTCGACGGCCGGGCGGTCTCGTACGGAAGTGCGAGTGAAGTATTGACGGCGGAGGCCATCTCGGAGCATTACAACGCCCGCGTGACTGTGGGCCCGGGTCCTGACGGGCGTCCGCAGGTGCACCTCCTGCGTCCGTCGTCCGTACGGATGGACAAGCGAGTCCAGGACACCGCCGGACAGGACACCGCCCGACAGGACACCGCCCGACAGGACACCGCCCGACAGGACACCGCCCGACAGGACACCGCCCGACAGGACACCGCCCGACAGGACACCGCCGCGCAGCCCGGAGAACCCCTCGTAGAACAGGTCAACCAGGCCGGATGAGCACGATCCCCACCCCGCGTACGTCCGTCCTCGACTTCGGTCTGACCTACCGTGACGACCCGGACGGCAGGTGGCCGGGGCTGCTCTGGCGGGCGGGGCCGGGGTGGCGGACGGTGTCCAGCGCGCTGCTCGGCGGCGGCTTCGCCGAGCCCGAGTGGGTGTTGAACATGCAGGTGCGGCCGATGTACGACCGGATGGACCCGGTCGAGCACCTGGCGGCCACGGCGCACCGTGCGGGGCTGCCCGGGGCCGGGGTCGGGATGATGACGGCCGCCCAGGTCGAGGCGTACACGCGAGCTTCCGACGAAGGTGTCGAGGCGGTGGTGACGACTGGCATCGGGCTCCCGGTGTGGGCGGCGTCGCCCGCGACCGGCACCAGCGGGCCGCAGCCGCCCGGCACGATCAACATCCTGGTGGTCGTCCCCGCGCCGCTGTCGGACGCGGCGCTGGTCAACGCGGTGGCCACGGCCACAGAGGCCAAAGTGCAGGCGTTGCTGGAGGCCGGCTACGACTGCTCGGGCACGCCTTCGGACGCCGTCTGCGTCGCTGCCCGGAAGCCCCGGCCCGGTGACGACGTCGAACAGTTCGGCGGTCCGCGCTCGGTGTGGGGCGCGCGGCTGGCCCGCGCCGTACACGGGGCCGTGTCGCAGGGCGCCTGGGACGACCGGGTGCGACGTGCGGACTACGCGGCCGCGGGGTTGCGGCCCCCGCACGTTCAGGGCGCTCCGAACGACCAGCGATGATGGTCCCCGTGACTACCGGAACCGATCCCGCCGATCCAGACTCCGCCCCGGGCCCGGCCGCAGCCTCCGACCCGGGCGGGAAGCGAGCCGCGACCGTACGCCGGCTGGAGAAGTCAGCCGGTCCCCTCGCCCAGGCGGTCGCGGCCAGGATGGACGAGACCCTCGCCTGGTACCGCCGGATGCCGCCGGAGAACCGCTCCTGGATCGGCCTGGTCGCCCAGGCCGGCATCGCCGCGTTCACCGAGTGGTTCCGGCACCCCGAGACGCCCAGCAAGGTCAGCGCCGACGTCTTCGGCACCGCCCCGCGCGACCTGACCCGGGCGATCTCGCTCCCCCACACGGTCGAGCTGATCCGGGTGACCATCGAGGTCGTCGAGACCCGCATCGAAGACCTCGCCGAGCCGGGGTTCGAGCAGGTGCTGCGCGAAGCGCTCCTGCGCTACTCGCGGGAGATCGCCTTCGCCACCGCCCAGGTGTACGCGCACGCCGCGGAGACCCGGGGCGCGTGGGACGCCCGGCTCGAGGCCCTGGTCGTCCACTCGCTCCTGCGCGGTGAGGCCGACGAGGGCATCCTGTCGCGTGCCGCCGCCCTCGGCTGGTCGTCCCCCGAGTCCGTGATCGTGGTGGTGGGCAACGCCCCGGACGGCGACCCGCAGGCGGTCGTGGACGGCATCCGCAAGGCGGGCAGGCACGCCCGGCTCAACGTCCTCACCGGCGTCCAGGGCGGCAAGCTGGTGGTGATCCTCGGCGGTGCCGAGGATCCGCTGAAAGCAACCCGCACCTTGATCGGCCAGTTCGGCCCCGGGCCCGTGGTGGTCGGCCCGAGCGTGCCGGACCTCCTCGCGGCGGTGCAGTCCGCCCAGGCGGCGACGAGCGGCCACCGCGCCGCCGTCGCGTGGCCGGACGCCCCGCGCCCGGTGTCCGCCGAAGATCTCCTGCCCGAACGGGCGCTGGCCGGGGACGAGGACGCGCGGCAGCAGCTAGTGGAGGAGATCTACATACCTCTGCAGGAAGCGGGCAGCGCACTCCTGGAGACGCTTTCCGTTTACCTGGAGCAGGCCGCGTCTTTGGCAGGTGCCGCCCGCATGCTGTTCGTACACCCCAATACCGTGCGCTACCGGCTGCGACGTGTCATGGATGTTACGGCTCTGGTACCGACGGAGACACGCTCCGCGTTCACCCTGCAGGTTGCGATGATCCTCGGCCGGCTCACCGCCGCGGATGTTACGAAGAACGGCAGTTTGTAGGTTTCCCACAAAGACCCCTTCGGATCTTCGTGCGCCACATCAAGGGGCTAAACACCCCGGAAAGCGAGAGGGTTGACCTCGTGCTCGTACTCGTTGCCCCCGGACAGGGCGCCCAGACTCCCGGTTTCCTCACCCCTTGGCTTGACCTCGACGGCGTGGCCGCCCGGCTGCGTTGGTGGTCGGCGGTCTGCGGCCTCGACCTCATCCACTACGGCACCAAGGCGAACGCGGAGGAGATCCGTGACACCGCGGTGGCTCAGCCGCTGCTCGTCGCCTCGGGTCTCATCTCGGCCCTCGCGCTCTTCCCGCACCCGTCGGACGCCTACCGCGTCGTCGGCGCGGCGGCAGGACACAGCGTCGGTGAGCTGACTGCCGCGGCCGGCACCGGCGTGATCACCGCCGAGTCGGCGATGACCCTCGTACGGCAGCGCGGCAAGGCTATGGCCGCCGCCGCCTCGACCACCGAGACGGGCATGTCCGCCGTCCTCGGCGGGGACGCCGACGAAGTGCTCAAGAAGATCGCCGAGCACGGTCTCACCGCCGCCAACATGAACGGCGCGGGCCAGATCGTCGCGGCGGGCACGATGGCGCAGCTCGCGGCCTTCGCCGCCGACGCGCCCGAGAAGGCCCGGGTCCGCCCGCTGAGCGTGGCCGGGGCGTTCCACACGCACCACATGGCCCCGGCCGTCGACCGGCTCTCCGAGCTGATGCCGGGCGTGACCGTGCGGGACCCCCGTACGGCCTACATCTCCAACGCCGACGGTGATGTGCTGCACGACGGCCGCCAGATCATGAAGCGCATCGTCACGCAGATCTCCAGCCCGGTGCGCTGGGACCTGTGCATGCAGACCATGAAGGACCTGGGCGTCACCGGGATCATCGAGGTCACCCCGGCCGGCACGCTGACCGGGCTGGCCAAGCGCGCCCTGCCCGGTGTCGAGACGGTCGCCCTGAAGACCCCGGACGACCTGGTCGCCGCGCGCGCCCTGATCGCCAGGCACGGCAGCCCGTCGCCGTTCGACGACTCGCCGACCTGGCGGCTGGTCGTGGCCCCGTTCAAGGGCCACGTCTCCATCCACCCGGGAACAGAGCCCGGTACGGCGCTGAAGCCAGGCACCGAGGTCGCCACCGTCAAGTCGCACCGCGACGAGCAGGTTGTGACCGTGCCGCACGGCGGCTCCGTCGTCGAGTGGCTGGTGGAGGAGGGCGACCCGGTCGCCCCGGGCATGCCACTCCTGCGGCTCCACCCGGCCAGCTCCCTTTGAGCAGCGCTCCCCCACGTGACTATGACGACCAGGCCGCCCAGGAAGGACCACTCGTGAGCGCCCCGATCCAGAGCCGCCCCGGTGCCGAGCACGCCCGCATCCTCGGAGTCGGCGGCTACCGCCCGGTCCGGGTGGTCCCCAACTCCGAGCTCGTCGAGCGGATCGACTCTTCGGACGAGTGGATCCAGACGCGCTCGGGCATCAAGACCCGGCACTGGGCCTCCCCGGAGGAGACGGTCGCCGAGATGTCGCTCGCCGCGGCGGGCAAGGCGCTGGCGTACGCCGGCATCGAGCCCGAGCAGCTCGGCTGTGTGATCGTCGCGACGGTCACGCACCTGAAGCAGACCCCGGCGGTGGCCACCGAGATCGCCTTCCGGCTGAACGCCGGCGGCGGTCGCGCGGCGGCCTTCGACATCTCCGCCGCGTGCGCCGGGTTCTGCTACGGCGTCAATTTGGCCGGCGACATGGTCAAGGGCGGCAGTGCGAAGTACGTCCTGGTCATCGGTGTCGAGCGGCTCTCCGACCTGACCAACCCGGACGACCGCGGCAGCGCCTTCATCTTCGGCGACGGCGCGGGTGCTGTGGTGGTCGGCCCGTCCGACTTCCCGGGCATCGGCCCGACCGTGTGGGGTTCGGACGGCTCGAACGCCGACGCGATCACCCAGACCGAGTCGTGGGAGGAACTGCGCTCCCCCGACAACGCACGGGAGTCGCTTGGCGGACACACCTTCCCGACGCTGTCCATGGAGGGCCAGAAGGTCTTCCGCTGGGCTGTGTACGAGATGGCGAAGGTCTGCAAGGAGGCCCTGGCCGCGGCGGGTGTCGAGGCTGACCAGCTCGACGCGTTCATCCCGCACCAGGCCAACATGCGCATTACCGACGCCATGATCAAGACCCTGAAGCTGCCGGACTCCGTGCCGGTCGCCCGGGACATCGCGGAGACCGGGAACACCTCCGCCGCGTCCATCCCGCTGGCCATGGAGCGCATGCTCGAGTCCGGCGAAGCCCGCAGCGGCGGCACCGCTCTGATCATGGGCTTCGGGGCTGGTCTGGTCTACGCGGGCCAGGTCATTACGCTTCCCTAAGTCGCCTGGACCACACGCTGCCCACAGCACTCCGGGCAGTGCGTACCGCGCGCACCTTTCACCGCTGGCGGTCCGGGGGTCAAACCCCGGGCAGACGACAGCACCACCTTAAAAATCACCAAGGAGCACCCATGGCTGCCACTCAGGAAGAAATCCTCGCCGGTCTGGCCGAGATCGTGAACGAGATCGCCGGCGTCGACGAGGCGGACGTCCAGCTGGACAAGTCCTTCACCGGTGACCTGGACGTCGACTCGCTGTCGATGGTCGAGGTCGTCGTGGCCGCTGAAGAGAAGTTCGACGCCAAGATCCCGGACGACGCCGTCAAGGACCTGGTCACCGTCGGTGACGCCGTCGCCTTCATCTTCAAGAACCAGGGCTGAGCTACTCCGCCCGTGGTGTGACCGGGACCGCCCTGCGCGATTCGTTCGTTCCGCACGAACCGCTTCGGTCGTTGCCCCGGTGACGGGCCGGACGGGGCCTTCACCGGCCCCGTCCGGACCCCTTCTGGTACGGATGACCCGTACGCGGGGCGACTCCGGCTTCTTTTCGCTTCAAAACTTCGTTCCAAGACACAGCAGCGGACCTTGAAGAGACGCCACAGCGTCCACCCGGGGCCCGTACACACCAACCATCGTGGGAGTGATTGTCCAAGTGACCCGGAACCCTGAGACCGCACGAACCGTGGTCGTCACCGGTCTGGGCGCGACCACGCCGGTCGGAGGCGACGTCGCGTCGACCTGGTCCGCACTGCTCGCGGGCACCTCCGGCGTACGCACCCTCACCGAGGACTGGGCCGCCGACATCCCGGTGCGGTTCGCCGCGCGGGTCGCCGTCGAGCCGCTCGAAGTGATGCCGAAGGTCGAAGCCCGCCGCCTTGACCGGTCCGGCCAGTTCGCCATGATCGCCGCCCGTGAGGCGTGGGCCGACGCCGGTTTCGCTCCGAAGAACCAGCCGGACGGCACCGGCGCCGTCGTGGAAGCGACCCGCCTCGGTGTTGCCATCGCCTCCGGCATCGGCGGTGTCACGACACTGCTCGACGCGTGGGACACGTTCAACGAGAAGGGCCCGCGCCGGGTCGGCCCGCTGACCGTGCCGATGCTCATGCCCAACAGCCCGGCCGCCAATGTCGGCATTGAGCTGGGTGCCCGCGCCGGGGTGCACACTCCGGTCAGCGCCTGCGCCTCCGGGGCTGAAGGCGTCGCGTACGCCCTCGAAATGATCCGCTCGGGCCGCGCCGACGTGGTTGTCTGCGGTGGCACCGAGGCTGCGATCCACCCGCTGCCGATGGCCGCGTTCGCCAACATGATGGCGATGAGCAAGCGCAACGACGAGCCGCAGCGCGCGTCGCGCCCGTACGACAAGAACCGTGACGGCTTTGTCATGGGCGAGGGCTCGGGCGTCCTGGTCCTGGAGTCGGCCGAGCACGCCGCGGCCCGCGGCGCCCGGGTCTACGCGGAGGTCGCCGGAGCCGGTATGACCTCCGACGGGCACCACATCGCCCAGCCCGAGCCGACCGGCCGCGACATCGGCCGCGCGATGGAGTTCGCCCTCGCCGACGGCGGTCTGGTCCCGGGCGACATTGTGCACGTCAACGCGCACGGCACCTCGACCCCGGCGGGCGACATCACCGAGCTGAAGGCGCTGCGCGCCGTCCTCGGCGACGCCGCCGACCAGGTCGTGGTGACGTCGACCAAGTCGATGACCGGTCACCTGCTGGGCGGCACCGGAGCGGTCGAGTCGGTCGCGGTCATCCTGGCCCTGCACCACCGCGTCGCACCGCCGACCATCAACGTCGACGACCTCGACGACGAGGTCTGCATGGACATCGTGCGCGACACCCCGCGCAAACTCCCCGAGGGCTCCATCGCCGCCCTCAACAATTCGTTCGGCTTCGGCGGCCACAACGTCGTAGTCGCTTTCCGCAGCGTCAGCTGACTGGAGACTTCTGTGACTGTCATGGACACCCCCGCCACGGCGAAACCCGCCGCCCGTCCCGCGCGGCTTCCGCGTGAGGAAGACCCGCGCAATCCGCGGCTGCGTCTGAAGAAGCTCGTCGACGAGGGTTCGTACGAGGAGATCTCCCCGTACGAAGAGCTCAACGGCATGCTCGCGTGTGTCGGCACGATCAAGGGCGCCCGGGTTGTGGCGTTCTGCTCCGACCCGACCGTGCAGGGCGGTGCCATGGGCATCGACGGCTGCAAGGTCGTCGTCGCCGCGTACGAGCGTGCGATGGCGGAGAACTGCCCGGTCATCGGCGTCTACCACTCCGGTGGTGCCCGCCTGCAAGAAGGCGTGGCGTCGCTGCACGCCGTCGGCGAGATCTTCCACGCGATGACGCTCGCGTCGGGCCGTATCCCGCAGATCTCCGTGGTCCTGGGCGCCGCGGCCGGCGGTGCCGCGTACGGCCCCGCGCTGACCGACATCGTGATCCTCGCCCCTGAGGGCCGCATCTTCGTCACAGGTCCTGACGTCGTCCGCTCGGTCACCGGTGAGGACGTCGACGCACTGCGTCTCGGCGGTCCTGAGCCGCACGGCCGGCGCAGCGGTGTCGTCCACGTGATCGCCGAGAGCGAGCAGGACGCGATCGACCGCGCCCGGCAACTGTCCGACTTCCTGTCGAACCAGGGCGACATCGACCCGGGTTCGGTGGAGCAGCGTGACCTGGGCGCACTCCTTCCCGAGTCGCCCAAGCGCGCCTACGACGTGCACCCGATCCTCGAAGGCCTGCTCGACGAGCCGGGCCTGGAGCTGCACCCCAAGTGGGCGCCGAACATCACTACGACCCTGGGCCGCCTGGGCGGCCGTACGGTCGGCGTGGTCGCCAACAACCCGATGCGCCTGGGCGGCTGCCTGGACTCGTCGTCGGCTGAGAAGGCCGCCCGCTTCGTACGCATGTGCGACGCGTTCGGTGTCCCGCTGGTCGTCGTCGTGGACGTCCCGGGCTACCTGCCGGGTGTCGGCCAGGAGTGGGACGGCGTTGTGCGCCGTGGCGCGAAGCTGCTGCACGCGTTCGGCGAGGCCACCGTGCCGCGGGTGACCCTGGTGACCCGGAAGGCGTACGGCGGCGCGTACATCGCGATGAACGCCCGCTCGCTCGGCGCCACCAAGGTGCTCGCCTGGCCGACCGCCGAGGTCGCCGTGATGGGCGCGGTCGCAGCCGTGCGCATTCTGCACCGCCGCCGTCTGGCGGAGGTCCCGGACGAGCTCAAGCCGCAGGTCGAGCTGGAGCTCGCGGCCGAGCACGAGAAGATGGCCGGTGGTCTGGCCCGCGCGATCGAGATCGGCGTCATCGACGAGGTCGTCCAGCCGTCGGAGTCCCGCACAGCGATCGCCAAGGCCATCGCCGAGGCCCCGCAGGTGCGCGGGCAGCACGGCAACATCCCGCTGTAGTCCGTCCGGAGAGACCGTTGGGTGCGGGGTCGTTCCCAGCCCGGTTGTGCCCGGTCGTCGTATCGGTCTGTGCGCGTGTGGTGCGGCGCGCGGCGGCGCCGGGCACGCCTCGGATTATTGGTAGGAGGGGTCCTTCCATGGTCCGATGCTGCGGGAGCGAACGGGTTCGACGAAGCGCGGCGCGACGGTGTCGGGGTGGCTGGGCCCCCAGTTGGTGGCATCCCCGCGCATGACCACGCGGGCGTTGTCGGTGTACCAGTCGACGAGGTCACTGTCGGAGCGGACCAGCCAGGTACAGCCGTGTTCGGGGTCGGCGGTGAAGTCGCCGTGCCGGATGAGGGCGGGGCGCCAGAAGTAGGTGCCCGGCCACATCTTTCCGTAGTTGTAGTCGAAGGCGCCATCGAGGCAGTACGCCTCCTCGGTGCAGGGGTGGTGTGCCATCGGCTCCTCCCGCCAGCCGGGCTTGGCTTTGATCAGTCGCGTGTAGAAGCCGGTCTTCGCGTCGCGGTGCAGCAGTTTGATGTACAGGCCGGGGACGGGTGTGCCGCCGAGGTCGAAGCGCATCGGGCTGCCGTCCTTGACGTCGATCCACGGCATCGCGGAGGAGTCCAGGACCACGAGTTTCTGGTCCTCGCGGACGGTTGTCCTGTCACGGTCGGCGGGTTCGAAGCGCCAGTCTCCGTACTCGCGGAACAGTAGGATCTCGGTGCCGGCCGTAGCGGTGACCGGTGGTGCCCGCACGCCGGCCGGGGTCGTCCAGTAGCCCTCGGGGCCGAGGGTGGTGTCGCCGATGGTGATGCGCCCGGACAGGACGTACCACTCGGTGTCGGCCTGGTGAGTGCCTGCGGGGCGGGTCCAGTCGCTGGTGAAGCGGACCTTGAGGGAGGCTGAGCCGTCCTCTTCGTCGTAGCTGAGGTTGAGCTGTCCGGCGGTGCCCGTCGCGTGTTGGAACTCGGCGGGGTGCCAGATGAGGTCGCGTTCGTCGATGAGTTCTACGTGCGGTCGCACGGTGTCTCCTCCGTATCGATTTTCCGATGCAGAATGTATCTCTTACCTAAAACCAGGACAAGATGTATCGTCAATTATTGTGACCAGACCTGGCCGCCCTCCGGGGCCCACCGACGACACCACGGCGGTCGTGTTGACCGCCGCATTGGAACTCCTGCTCACCGAGGGCGCAGCGGCGCTCACCCCCCGACGGCTGCATGCCGTCACCGGGGTGTCGCGCTCGACCGTGTACCGGCACTGGCCCACCCCCCGTTCCTTCCTCGAGGCGCTCATCGCCGTCGCGCCGCTGCCGCCGCGCACGCAGAGTGGGGATCTCGCCCGCGATCTGCACACCGAGGTCGACCTGCTGTGTAATCGTCTTCGGGACAAACCGGTCGGCGGCTTCCTCCAAGCTCTGGTGGCCGCCGCCGCCGCGGACCCGTCCGCCGCCGATCTGCGGCGCAGGTACGTCGCGGACCTCCTTGCCCCGTTCCACGACACCTTGCGGACCGCAGGTGTCGGGGCGTCGGCGCGCGCGGACGCCGTCGCGGCGATCGTCTCGCCGCTGCTGGTGGACGCCCTGCTCCTGGACCGGCCCACCGCGCGGTCCCGCGCACACCGCACGGTCGAGGAGACACTCGTGAAGGTGGTGCGGGCATGACCAACGCCGTCGGGCCGCGCGCCGTCTTCGGCGTCGTCGTCCCCAGCACCAACACCGTTGTGGAACACGACTATTGGAAGGCCTGCGTGCCGGGCGTGGCGTTCCGCGCCGGGTCGATGCACATCACCGATCCAGCCATCGGCGACGACCGTGACTTCGAGGCCCTACTGGGTCAGATCCGCGCCTCGATCGACACCGCGGTGCGCGACGTGCTCACCGCGGAGCCGGACCGTCTGGTGATGGGGATGTCGGCGGAGACGTTCTGGGGCGGCGTCGAGGGCAATGCGACGTTCGAGCGGCGGCTGCGCGAGCGCACCGGCCTGCCGGTGACCACCGGTGCCACTGCCTGCCGGGCGGCACTGAAGGCGTTGGGCTGCCGACGCATCGCGGTCTTCTCGCCCTACCAGCCGATCGCCGATCGCGAGGTGAGCCGTTTCTTCACCGAGGCGGGCTTCGACGTCGCGGCGGTCACGGGCCTGCGGTGTCCGACCGCGATGGACATCGCCCGGGTTCCCGACACGCGACTGCGGGAGGTCGTCGCCGACCTGGACGGACCGGACGTCGATGCCGTCGTGCAGGTGGGCACGAACCTGTCGTTCGTGGCGCTGGCCGACGAACTCGAGGTCGAGCTCGGCAAGCCGGTGATCGCCATCAACACCGCGACGCTGTGGCACGCGTTGCGCGACCACGGCATCGACGACCGGTTCCCGGACGCCGGCCGGCTCCTGCGCGAACACTGACGTGGTCGCCCTCCCACGCAGAGGGCAACCACAGTCGGCCGGGAATGTCGCCAGGTGCGGCCCGGGGGGGTGGTGCGGCCCGGGGGGGGGGTGGTGCGGCCCGGGGGGGTGGTGCGGCCCGGGGGGGTGGTGCGGCCCGGGGGGGTGGTGCGGCCCGGGGGGGTGCGGCCGGGGGGTTTCAGTGGGGGCGGAGACTCGCCCGTGCCTCGGCGAGATCAATCACGTCGGCGTATTTCGCCTCAAGGTCGAGCAGGTTCGCGTCGTGGACCTGTGCGTTGCGGTCCCCGCACGCGTCGGCGACCACGAGCGGCCGGAAGCCGTGCTGCAGGGCGTCGGTCGCCGAGGCACGCACGCAGCCGCTGGTGGTGAGTCCGCAGATGTAGAGGGTGTCGACGTCCATGCTGCGCAGTGTGGAGGCAAGCGAGGTGCCGAAGAAGGCACTGGCGTATTGCTTGACCACGACGACGTCGCCGTCGACGGGTGCGGGGTGGTCGGCGAACGCGCCGAGGGGGTTGCCCTCTTCGAACGCCGCCAGTGCCGGAACCTTGCGTCGGAACAGTCCGGCGTCGACGCCGCCGGCGGCCAGTCGGACCGTGGTGAACAGCACGGGTACTCCGGCGGCGCGGGCTGCGTCGATCAGTTGTGCCGCTGCGGCCACGGCGTCGTCGACCGGTGCGCGTAGCGGTGAGCCGTCGTCAAGGTAGGCGCGGACGATGTCGATGGCCAGGACGGCCGGGCTGCGACCCGGACCCAGCCGGGCGCCGAATCCGACGGAGCGGTATTCCTCGCGCATGTCGTTCACAGCGCAACCTTTCGTACGTCGACCGGTGGGGTGAGCGGCGTCAGATGACGCCGCGGGTGGCGAGGTCGCCGATCCGTTCCTCGGTGAGGCCGACGAGGTCGCGGTAGACCTCGGTGTTGTGCTCTCCCAGTTCCGGCCCCAGATGACGCACCGCGCCGGGGGTGACGCTGAGTTTGGGGAAGACGTTGTGCATGGGGAATTCGCCCAGTTCGGGGTGGGCGAGTTTGACGATCGCCTCGCGCGCGGCGAAGTGCGGGTCGGCGAACATGTCCCGGGCGGTGTAGATGCGGCCGGCGGGCACGCCGGCGTCGTTGAGGGTCTGCAGGAGGTCGGCGGCGGTCACGCTCGCGGTCCATTCCGCAATCAGGTCGTCGAGTTCCGCCATGTTCGCGCCGCGCGCGGCGTGCGTCGTGTACCGGGCGTCCGCAGCCAGGTCGGGGCGGCGCATCGCAACTGCCAGCCGACTGAAGACGGTGTCCTGGTTAGCGGCGATCAGGACCATGTCCGCGTCCTTAGTGGGGTAGACGTTGCTAGGTGAGACGTTGGGCAGTACGGGACCGGTGCGTTCGCGCTGGTATCCGCCGACGGCCCACTCGGGGAGCAGGGATTCCATCATGGCCAGGACTGCCTCGTAAATCGCGGAGTCGACGACCTGTCCCTTGCCGGTGCGCTCGCGGTAGTACAGCGCGGACAGCGCGCCGATGGTGGCGAACACGGCCGCGAGGGAGTCGCCGATGGAGATGCCGGTGCGCGAGGGGCTCTTGTCCGGGTCGCCGGTGACGTGCCGCAGGCCACCCATGGCTTCCCCGATGGAGCCGTATCCGGCCTGGGGGGCGTAGGGGCCGGTCTGGCCGAACCCGGTGACGCGAACGACGATCAGGCCCGGGTTGGTGCGCGCCAACTCCTTCGGGTCCAGGCCCCAGCGTTCCAGGGTGCCGGGACGGAAGTTCTCCACGAGGATGTCCGCCCGGTCGATGATCTCCCGGGCTAGCCATTGGCCCTCGATGTCGCGCAGGTTGCAGGTCACCGACTTCTTGTTGCGCGCGACGATCGGCCACCACAGGGACTTTCCGTAGGGGCGTTCGCGACCCCACTGACGCATCGGGTCGCCGGAGCCCGGCGGCTCGAGCTTGATCACCTCGGCGCCGAAGTCGCCCATGAGCTGGCCGCAGAACGGTCCCGCGAGGAGTTGGCCCATCTCGACCACGCGCAGACCGGCCAGCGGTCCAGCGGTGTGCGCCGTGCCGGCGGCGCTGTTCTCGTGGCTGTTCATAAAGGCTCCCGGGTCAATGGTCGGCGTGGTTTCGCCAGGGTGGATTCGGGGTGGCTTCGCCAGGGTGGATTTCGAGTCGTCATCGTGTTCGGGGGTCGCGCACGAGAGTGGCCTGGCCGCGGCGACGTGCGAGCCCGTCACGGCCCGGCCCCAGGGCCCGTCGCGGGTCCGTGACGCGTCGACGAGTTCGCGGTGCGCAGCGCCTCGTAGGCACGATCCGCCGTGCGCCATAGAGTGATCCCCTCATCAAGTTGTATGCAACTTAGATGGACGCCAATGTTGTACACAAGATTTTGTACCGCTAAATCTCATGTCACCATGAGCAAGTAGCTTCTATTGCATACGATCGGAGTGAAGATGGAGATTCTCGAAGTTGGTCCGCGGGACGGCCTGCAGAACGAGTCGGCGATCGTGCCGACTCCTGACAAGGTGCGTTTGATCGCCCGCGCGGTGGCCGCCGGGGTGCGGCGCGTGGAGGCGGTCAGTTTCGTCAATCCCCGGCTGGTGCCGCAGATGGCCGACGCCGCCGAGGTCATGGCGCGGGTGCCGCGCGCCGAGGGTGTCGTGTACGCCGGGCTCGTCCTGAACCGCCGCGGTCTCGAACGCGCGCTGAGCAGCGGTGTCGACGAGGTGAACGTGGTCGTCGTCGCCAGCGAGACGTTCAGTCGCCGCAATCAGAACTGCGGGATCGACGACATGCTGGACATGTGGGCCGCGATCGCCGCAGACGCCAGGGCCGCAGGTCTGCGCACCACGGTGACCATCGCGGCGGCTTTCGGGTGTCCCTTCGAGGGCGAGGTGCCGCCCGACCGGGTGCTGGAGATCGCGCGCCGCGCCGCGGCGGCGGGCCCTGACGAGATCGCGATCGCCGACACCATCGGTGTCGGCACGCCCGACCGGGTCGAGATCCTGCTGGACGGTCTTGCCCGGGTGGCGCCGGGTGTGAGCCGGCGCTGCCACTTCCACAACACACGCAACACCGGCTATGCCAATGCCCTAGCCGCGGTCGCGGCCGGCGTGGGCACGCTCGACGCGAGCATCGGCGGATTCGGCGGCTGTCCGTTCGCCCCCGCTGCGACCGGGAACATCGCCACCGAAGACCTGGTGTACGCGCTCGACCGGATGGGCGTGTCCACTGGGATCAATCTCGAGTCGGTCATCGGCATCGCGGACTGGCTGGCCGTGCGGCTGGACAAGCCGGTGCCCGCCCTGCTGGGCCGGGCCGGGATCTTTCCCAAATCCCTCTGACGTCGACGGTCGGCCCGTACGCGACTGTCGGGCGCGGCCGGTACGCGACTGTCGGGCGCGGCCGGTACGCGACTGTCGGGCGCGGCCGGTACGCGACTGTCGGGCGCGGCCGGTGGATCAGTCGTCGTCCGCCGTGCCGGTCTGCGTGGTGGCTGCGAACGATGCCAGGAGTACCGCCTTCGCCGCCGCGACGTGCGAGCGCATCACGGCCTGCGCCCATTGACTGTCGCGGGCCCGCAGGGCGTCGACGAGTTCGCGGTGGTGACCTGCGCTGCGGACCAGGTCGTCCGGGGTGTAGCGGTGGAAGGTGCTCAGGACCAACGGCATCTGGACCACCGCGTTGAGCATCGTCAGCAGCCGCGAACTGGCCGAGGCCGCCCGGATGACGACGTGGAACTCGGTGTTCAGTTCGGCCAGCCGCTCCAGGTTCTGCCCGGGCCCCGGCCGCGCGACGGCCTCCATGGCGTCGCACAGTGCCGCGAGCTGTTCCACGTCGGCGGCGGTCACCCGGCCGGCGGCGCGCTGCGCCGCGAACGACTCCAGGACCAGTCGCAGGTCGTAGGTCTCCTCGACGTCAGCGCGGGACCACTCGGTCACCCGGGCGCCGCGGTGCGGGGCGACCTCGACGAGTCCCTCGACCTCGAGCCGACGCAATGCCTCGCGCACGGGCGTGCGGCTGCCGCCGACCGTCTCGGCGAGCTCCACTTCGCCGAGGCGCTCCCCCGGTCGGTAGCGTCCCTCGAGAATGCCGGCCCGCAACATCTCGTACGCACGGTCCGCGGCGCGTGCCATCAGTCGCCCACCTCCTACCCCGCATGTTACGGACCCCGGTCCCGGCAATCGCCCACGGGACGCCGTCCGCGTGCGGGCGCCGCCGCTGAGCCCGGCCGCACGGCGGGGCCGTCGCGACCCGGTCGCGGCGACCCCGTGGGCCCGACGGGCGGTCAGCCGCGTCGGACGTACTTTCCCGACGGCTCCCCGGTCACCGCGCCGTCGTGGTAGGCGACGCGCCCGCCGACGATGGTCGTCTCCGGCCAACCGCGCAACTCCACGCCTTCGAAAGGGCAGTGGTCCTGGCCGGACAACAGCAGCTCGGTGGACACCGTCTGGCGCCTGTCCGGATCGATCACGACGATGTCGGCGTCGGCGCCGACCATCAGCGATCCCTTCCGGCCGAGGCCGTACGCGCGGGCGGGGTTCGCGGAGACCAGTTCGGCGACGCGCCGCAACGGCAGTCCCCGACGATGGTGACCTTCCGACAGCAGCACCGGGTACAGCAGCGCCGTGCCGCCGAAACCGGGTAGCGCCGGCCACAGTTCGTCGCCCTTGTGCTCTTCCGTACAGCACGCGTGGTCCGAGGCGATCCAGTCGACGCTGCCGTCCAGCACCCCCGCCCACAGTGCCTCATTGTCCGCACGCGTGCGGATCGGCGGGTTGACCTTGCCTCCGAGACCGGCCCCGGCGGCGTCCAGGGACGCGTAGTCCAGACACAGGTGGTGCAGGGTGACCTCGGCGCGCACATCCAGTTCGGGGTAGTTGCGTCGGGCCATGTTCGCCGCGTCCAAGGCGTCCGCGCTGGACAGGTGCAGCAGGTTGACCGCGCAGCGGGTCGCCTGGGCCAGGGTGGTCGCCTCTGCGATCGCGACGCGTTCGGTGAGCGGCGGCCTTCCCTGGTGGTATGCCTCCAGGGTCTGGGGGTCGCCGTTTTTGCGCACCCGGTCGATGAACAACCGCATCAGTTCGGATTGTTCGCAGTGCAGCGAGAGGGAGATGCGGCGGCCCGGTTCGGCGGCGCCGGCGGCCGCGACGCCTTCCATCAGCTCGAACAGGTGGCCAAGGTCGTACTCCTGACCGTCCTCGGCCATCCGGAACGACTTGGTGTCGCGGGAGCTGGAGGCGAGGTTGAAGCCCTTGTAGAACATGTAGTACTTGAACGACGTGACGCCGTGCTCGGCGACGAGCGCGGGGATCTCGCCGATCTGGTCGGCCGTCATCGGGGCGAGGTGGAAGCCGTAGTCGGTGAACGTGCGTCCGGCCACCCTCCGCAGCACCTCCGGGAGGATCTCCTGGTAGGGGCCGGTGCGGTTGAGGTAGTGCTCGCCGGTGCGGAAGTACGACAGCACCGTAGTGACACCGCCGACGAGCGAGGAGCGGGTCTCCTCAAAGGCGTCCAGTGCCAGATCCCGGTAGATGCCGAGGTGGTAGTGCGCGTCGACGGCGCCGGGCAGGACGACGCGTCCGGCGGCGTCCAGTACCTCGTCGGCGTCGGCGGTGGACAGGTCGTCGCCCAGCGCCGCGATCACGCCGTCCTTGACGGCGAGGTCGGCGCGGATTTCACCGACGTACGGTTGGACGAGAGTGCCGTTCTTGACGATCAGGTCGTAGCGTGCCATGTGTTCGGGCCACTGTGACGCGGCCCGCACCCCCTTCGATGTGTTGTGTCGGATCGGTCGACTGCCCTCGGAAGGACTGCTCGGTGGGCCGGGTCGGCTGCCCGTGTGGTGCGCCCATCCGCTCGGACAGGCGGCGGCAGACGCGCTACAGGTGTTCCAGGCGGTCTTTTCGGCGATCTGCGGTCGCAGTGCCCGGCGCACCGGCCGGCGCCGCCTCGAACCTCTGAAGATTGTTCCGCAGGAACAAACAATGTTTCGCTTCCGAGCGGGGATGCCACATGCTAACTTCCGGATTCGTGTTCCACAACGAGAAACATCATTTCATCCTGTGGAATCGAAAGGCGGATCCATGCCTGACGAACCCCTGCGGGGCGTCACCGTGCTCGACTGCGCGACGCTCTTCGCCGGCCCGCTGGCCGCGACGATCCTGGGCGACTTCGGAGCCGATGTCATCAAGATCGAGCACCCCCGCAAGCCCGACCCGGCGCGCACCCACGGCCCCGCCAAGGACGGCATCGGCCTGTGGTGGAAGATGCTCGGCCGCAACAAACACACCGTCACCGCCGACCTCAGTCGACCCGGTGGCGCGGCGCTGCTGCTGCGCATGGTCGAGGAAGCGGACGTGCTGATCGAGAACTTCCGACCCGGGACCCTCGAGCGCTGGGGTCTGGGACCGGACGTACTGCACCGGGTCAACCCCCGCCTGATCGTCGCCCGAGTCACCGGTTTCGGTCAGTTCGGCCCGTACGCGGGCCGCCCCGGATTCGGCACCCTCGCCGAATCGATGAGCGGCTTCGCGGCGGTCACGGGCGAGCCCGACGGCCCGCCCACGCTCCCGCCGTTCGGACTCGCCGACGGCGTCGCCGCGCTCACCCTGGCCGGGGCCGTACAGACCGCGCTGTACCACCGCGACGTACACGGCGCGCCCGGTCAGGTCGTGGACCTGGCCATCATCGAACCGCTCCTGACCCTGCTGGGCCCCCAAGCCACCGCCTACGACCAACTGGGGTTGGTGCCACGGCGCACCGGGAACCGATCGGTGAACAACGCGCCCCGCAACACCTACCGCACCCGCGACGGCAAATGGCTGGCGGTCAGCACCTCAGCCCAGTCCGTCGCCGAACGCGTCATGACCCTCGTCGGCCATCCCGAGGTGATCGACGAACCCTGGTTCGCGACCGGATCCGGACGCGCCGAGCACACGGACCTCCTCGACGGGCAAGTCGGCGGCTGGATCGCCACCCGCGACCTTGCCGAGGTAGTCCGAGAGTTCGAGGCCGCCCAGGCCGCCGTCGCCCCCGTCTACGACATTCGCGACATCGTCGCCGACCCGCAGTACCTGGCCCTCGGCTCACTCACCATCGTCGAGGACGCCGACCTGGGCCCGATACGCATGCAAAACGTCCTCTTCCGCCTCTCCCATTCCCCCGGGTCGATCCGCTGGACGGGCCGCGCGCACGGCGCGGACAACGAGGCGATCCTGTCCGGTCGCTTCGGCCTCAGCGCCGACGACCTGGCCGCGCTCCGCGAGGAAGGTGCCATTTGACCAGCCCCCTGTGGGAAACGACCGAACGCGCCGACGTCTTCGACCTGGCGCAACCGATGCGCCGCGGCATGCCGCAATCCCCGAACCACCCCCCGTACCGCATGCTGCTGGAACGCCGCCACGGTGACATGGTCCGCGCCGACGGCGGTTCGGCGGCCAACGAACTCATCGTCACCGGCGGCCATGTCGGCACACACGTCGACGCACTCGCCCACGTATCGCACAACGGCCGCGTCCACGGAGGCGTGCCCGCCGCGTCCTTGCAGAACCACGACGGGTTCAGCGCTCTGGGTATCGACACGTTCACGCCGTACGTCGGACGGGCCGTCCTCCTCGACGTCGCCCGGCTGCACAACACCAAGTCCCTGCCCGCCGGACACGAGGTCACCGCCGACGAACTTCGCGCGGCCGAACGGGACTCCGCACCTGTGCGAGCCGGAAACGCCGTCCTCGTCGGCACCGGGTGGTCCCGGCACTGGGACGATCCCGACACCTTCGTCGGAGCCACCGGCGGAGCACCGGGGCCGGGCGAGGAGGCCGCGCGCTGGCTCGTCGAACGGGGCGTACGCGTCGCCGGCGGCGAGACCATCGCCTTCGAGCACATCGCGCCCGGTCGGGGCCACGCCACCCTGCCCGTGCACCGCATCCTCCTCGTCGAGGAAGGCGTCCACATCGTGGAGACGATGCGCCTGCACGAACTCGCCGACGCGGGTGCGACCGAGTTCCTGCTGATCCTCGCGCCCCTGCCGCTGGTGGGGGCCACCGGCGCCCCCGCCCGGCCACTCGCGGTGGTCAGCCGTGGCTGACGCGACACGGACGGACATCGCGGACACCCCCTACGCCCACCGACTCGCGGCGTTCGCTGCGGCGTGCCGCGACCGCCCCATGCCCGACACCGTCGTCGAGGACGTCACCGGCCGGATCCTGGACACCGTCGGCAACTGTCTCGCAGCCCTCGAACTCGACGACCCCGCCGAGCCGCACAACGCGATCACCCGAGCCGCGCGCCGCTCCGGCGGCGCCCCGGAAGCCACGATCCCGGGATCCACCGACCGGCTCCCCGCCGACCGCGTCGCGCTGATCACCGGCACACTCGCACACGCGCTGGACTTCGACGACACCCACCTGCCCTCGGTGCTCCACCCCTCCGCGTCGGTCGTCCCGGCCGCACTCGCCGCGGGCGAGGCCACCGGAGCCGACGGCGCGGCCGTCCTTGCGGCCGTCGCCGCGGGCAATGAGGTGTGCGTGCGCCTGGGCGCCGCGTCGTACGATCCGGCACTGCGCAACTCGGTCTTCTTCGAGAAGGGATTCCACGCCACCTCGATCTGCGGCACCGTCGGCTCCGCGGTCACCGCGGGGATCCTGTACGGCCTGACCGAGCAGCAATTGGCCGACGCGATCGGCATCGCCTGCTCCATGGGCTCCGGCGTGATCGAAGCCAACCGCACCGGCGGCACCGTCAAGCGCATCCACTGCGGGTGGGCCGCCCACTCCGGCGTCTCGGCCGCCCAGCTCGCCGCCGAAGGCGTCACCGGGCCCCCGACGATCCTGGAAGGCAGATTCGGCTTCCTGCGCGCCTACCTGGACGACGCGTGGCACGCCGGGCCCCTGCTCACGGGCCTCGATCAGATGGACGATCCGGGAAACTGGGAACTGCTGCGCACCGTCTACAAACCGTACCCGTCCAACCACTTCACCCATCCCGGAATCGACTGCGCGCTCGCCCTGCGTGCCGAGGGACTCGACCCCGATACCGTGGTGTCCGCGGAGCTGGGTGTCGCAGCCGCGCCGTTGCGCACCATCGGTGAGCCGCGAGAGCACAAGACCAAGCCCACGACGCCCTACCACGCAAAGTTCTCCGGCCCCTACACCGTGGCCTCCGCGCTCCTCGGCGGCGGCGGCCTCGGACTGTATCTGGACGACTTCTCCCCCGCGGCGTTCGCCGATCCGCGACGCCTCGCCCTCGCCGCGAAGGTGTCGGTGGTACCGGACGCGATATGCGACCAGGAGTTCCCGAACTCGTTCAGCGCGGTCCTACGCGTGCGGACCAGTAACGGCCGACACTGGGAGCACCGCGTCCACTCGTCCCGTGGTGGCCCCGGCCATCGACTGCGCCCCGATGAGTTGGAAACCAAATACCGGCTCAACGCCACCCGGGTTTTGTCCGACACCGAAGCCGACGCTCTCGCCACACGTATCCGCGGCCTGCCCACCCGCCCCACACTCGCCGGACTGCTGCCCGGAGACCTGACGCCGCGCCACGGCGGGGGGACGACCGCGTGGCCGTCGGGTTCGACGGCGACACCGCCCGGCGGTTCCTTCTGATCAGCGGCCCGGCTGGCTGACACCGCCGCCCGTAGCGCGTGGTCTCACGTCGTGCCACCGGCAGCGAGGATCCGGCGGGCGTTGCGGACAACCGCCTCGTCGATCATCCTGCCGTCCTCGTCGGTACAGACCGCCTGTCCTGCGGCAAGGGCCGCCTCGAAGCACGCGACGAGTCGTCCGGCCCGTTCGACGGTCTCCGCAGACGGGGTGAAGACTTCATGAACGACGCCCAGTTGCGCGGGATGGATGCACGCACGCGAACGATAGCCAAGGCGGCGCAACCGCTCGGTGGAACGGCGCAGGGCATGCAGGTCGCGGTAGTCGGTCGACACAGGCCCGACGGGGGGAGCGATCCCGGCGGCGGCCGACGCGAGCACGACTTGGGTGCGGATCGCGAGGAGTTCCGATTCATCGTCGCCGGGTTCGATGCCCAGTTCCGCGTACAGGTCGGCCTCGCCGATCTGTAGTTGCGTCACCCGGGGGGCGCGCGCGATGGCGGGGGCGGCGAGGATCGCCGCCGCGTCTTCCAGAAGCGGGGACACCTTGGTCCGGCCCACGTCGAGGCCTGCCTCGTGTTCCCGCTCGGTGAGCACGCCGTGTAGTGCGTGCAGTTCGTCGAGGCCCGCGCACTTGGCCTGACATAGGCCGCGCAGGGCTGGAGCCACAACGGCACGGGCGTCGATGAGGCCCGACACGCCAGGGTTGACGCGGACCCAAATGGCGCAGCACCCTGCGGGGTTCTGCCTGGCCAGCCACCGCGCGACTCCGGCGCGGGCGGCGGATTTGCCCGCCGCGGGCACGGCGTCCTCCAGGTCGACGATGATGGCATCCGCCCCCCGGGACAGCGCCTTGTCGAGCATCGCGGGCCGGTCACCGGGCACGTAGAGCCAGGAGCGGGCGCTCACCCGGCCCCGCTGCCCGCTCGAGGGAAACCTCGACCCTGCGAAGCCGCAGGCGGGCGGGCATCGGGCGCCGGGGGGACGTTGTCGGTGGCGGTCATCTGTCTCCTCGCGGCGCGCGCGGCACCGATCGCGGGCGGGCGGGTCGCCGCGGGCCGGGGCCCGCGGTGACCGGGTCAGCCGGCGTGCTGGATAAGGACGTTCGCGTCGATCAGGTCAGCCGGCGTGCTGGATACGGACGTTCGCGTCGATCAGGTCAGCCGCCGTGCTGGATACGGACGTTCGCGTCGATCAGGTCAGCCGCCGTGCTGGATACGGACGTTCGCGTCGACGAGGTCGCCGACGACGTATACGTAGAAACCGGCCGCGACGTCGCCGAGTTGGGCGCGCAGCCACATGGCGCTCCACTTGGCGGCCGTGTCGACGGACACCTCCTGGGGCAGAGTGGGGACGCTGGCGTCCGGCAACGCGCCGACCGGGTTCTGCGTATCGGTCAGCCCGTAGTGGTTCGCGCCGTCGAGCACGACCAAGGCCTTGGACGCGCCGCTCATCGCGTCATAGGTGGCCTGCCCGGCCGCGAGTGTCGCGCGTCCGTCGACGGAACCCTGGACCAGCGCGACCGGCACTCCCGCGGTCTCGATCGGATCCGCGCCGGGCACGCCCGGCGCGGTGGAGTTGGTCCCGAACAATGCGGCCGCGCGCAGTTGCGCGGGCCTGGTGTAGGCGGGATCGACGCAGAACGGAGGCTTGCAGGTCCCCTCGACGGCGTACAGTGCGGCGACACCGCCCGCGGAGTGGCCCAGGAGCACAAGACTCGCGGTGTCGACGCCGCCCGCGACGGGCGACCCCGTGCGCAGGTCTTCCGCCGCCATCCACGCGGCGGCGTCGTTCACCTGCTTCTCCTCGGCGAAGAGCATCGGCCTGCCGAAGATGAGGCGCGTGTGGTCGGGGACGACCACGATGAAGCCGTACGAGGCCACGGTTCGGGCGTAGCGGGCGTAGTTGGCGCGGGAAACGCCGGCGCCCTGCAACAGCAGCGCGACCGGGTATCGGCGGCCTTGAGCGTGTTGTGGGTGGTAGACCGTGGCGGGGTCACCGGCCAGTGCCACCTCGTACTCCCCCACGCCTGTGATGCGATCCGTGGCCGCGATGGGTGAACTCGTGGCCGCGGTGCGGGTGGGGCCGGCGGCGGCCGGGCCGGTGGCGAGGGCGCCGACCGTGACGGCGGAAGCGAGGCAGGCGACGAACGCGTGTCTCGCACGAAGGGTCAGTGCCATGGAGTCCTCCCGGCGATGGCGGAACGGCGCCGCGACAAGCACGGCAAGCATGTTTCCCCTGTGGAGACATTGTTCCGCTTTCAGTCACGAGTATTAAGCGCCCGCCGATCGCGAGCGTCAAGGGGCGCGGCCGGGAATCCGCAGTATCGGCTCTTGTTTCGGCACGTACCACACAGTAGAACTATGTTTCCTTCATGAATACGCGAGGCGCAGGAAGCTTCGGAGACATCTGCTGAACCAGCAGTGCTGGAAGGGCGGTTGGTTAATGATCCACCCTGTCGAACCCCCACCCGACGAAGACGCTCGAGTCGACGCCGCCCCGCCCGTGTCCCCACTCACCGGGACGCCCGCGTCGGCCGCCGCACCGGTGATCGCCGCGTTCGGCGCGGGACTGACCGTCGGTGCGCTGATCCTGCTGGGCGACGCCCTCGGCGGTGTCGTCGGCATGCCCGTCAAAGCGGTGCGTTACATGCTGCTGACGACCGTACTGCTCACGGGAGTCACCGCAGCGGCGTCCCAACGCTGGCTACACGCCAGGGATTCCCACCGGCTCAGCGGCGCGGGCGGCGTCCTCGCCTGTGCTCTGCTGCTGGTCGCGGCGCTCGTTCCCACCGTGACCGTATTCAACGCGGCACTGCTCACGGCGGGCCTCCCGGCCGGCTGCGCGGTGGCAGCGGCGCGGCGATCCCCCGCCCTGCGCGAGCGAGCCACCGCACTGTGGTATGCCGCCGTCCTGTCGGGTCTCGCGGGATCCGGCCTGGTGTGTGCCGTGTTGCCCGACCATCCCGAGACCGCGCTCGCGATCTGCGCAGGCGTCGCAGGAGCGCTCCACCTCCCCCTCGTCGTCGCCGCCGCAGGGGGACGGCCGGCATCGGTCCGCATCGCCGGCGCCACTTCCCCCCGGCCGAAGGCCGTGATTCCCAGATCCCTTCTGGCCGGTTACGCCGGTGCGGCATTCGCATTCGTCGCGACGACCGTCGTCCTGACGGACCTGCTCCTGTTCCGCTGGACGATCCTGGGCCCCGGCGTCCCGTGGAGGTACGCGGGCGCCTCGATCGTCGCCGCGCTGGTCCTCGCTGTACAGGCGGCGCGTGCCCGTCGCGCCCCCGTTGCGGTGGGCGCGCCCGTTCTCCTGGTGGCCGCCGCGACCGGCTCGGTCCTGGTGGCCACCGCCCCCGGAAGTCTCACGGCGGTGCTGGGTCTGGGCGTCGCTGCCGCGGCGAGCGCACTTGCGGCGGTTCGTCTCGACGCCCGAGTGCGGGTCCTCGACCCGGACATGCGAAGTTCCGGCCCTGCTTCCTGGGCGTTCTTCGGTGCGGTCGCCGCCGTCGTCTGCCGTTGGGCACTGGGTCGTTTCCTGCCCGCGGCGGACGCCTCGGT
The DNA here is from genome assembly GCF_057291755.1 of Kitasatospora sp. UYEF31. Taxonomy (NCBI): domain Bacteria; kingdom Bacillati; phylum Actinomycetota; class Actinomycetes; order Kitasatosporales; family Streptomycetaceae; genus Kitasatospora; species Kitasatospora sp. UYEF31. The sequence continues at coordinate 60,372 of NZ_JBXAWK010000006.1, read as the reverse complement.
TCTGCTCGCCGTACCCGTCGGGGTATCGGCCGTGGCGACCGCGTACGGCGTACGGTCCCCTCGGGTGCGGGTGGCTGTCGGCGTCCGCGCACCCGCAACGGGAATAGCAGCCGTGTTGGCTGCCTCTATGGTCGCCGCCGCCCTGCTCGGCCCGGGGACCGTCCCGGTTGCCCACGCCGCCGAGGTGCCCACCGTCGAAGTCACGGCGACCAATGCCTTGACCTCGGGACAGAAGGTGACTGTCACCGGGCACGGATTCCGGCCCGGACTGCGGGCGGTCGCTGTCGGACAGTGTTCCGAGGGATACAGCGGCCCGCGCCAATGCGACCTGACCGCTGGCGCCACCTTCGTCAACGTCGACTCCCACGGCCGACTCCCCCACGTCGTGCTGACGATGGTGACTTCTGTGCACGGCGTCGACTGCCTCACCCGCCAGTGCGTGATCGGCGTCGGCCCCCTGCCCGGCTCGAATCCCCAGGCGCTGGTGGACGCCAACACGGTCAACATCCGTCTGGGATTCACCGGCGGCGTCGTCCAGGGCGAGGCCCGAACGAGCATCGCCTCCGAGAAGAGCGCCGCTGCGGCCGAGCATCCGGGCGCAGACGACGCCTCACCCCTGCTCTGGTCGCTCACCCTCGGGTTCCTCGTCGTGTGCCTGGGCACCGCCCTGCGGGTCCAACGCCGCCGTCCCGTCGAGCGATCCGCCGACACCGTATGACCATCGCCCGTTCACCACACGACACCGCCGCCCGCGAGCGGCCGGAAGGGGACCGAGCAGATGGGTTCGCATGAGCACGGCTGGTGGATCCTCCTGCACGTGGTGCTGTTCGTCTTCTGGCTCGGGGGGGACCTGGGAGTGTTCTGGTCGAGCCGCTACGTGTTGCGATCGGACCTGACGCCCGCGGCGCGACACACCGCCCTGCAGATCATGCTCGGCCTCGACCTCGGTCCGCGGGTCTGCCTCGTGCTGTTCCTGCCGAGCGGGGTCACCCTCATGGCGCTGGAACCGCACGGAGCAGACCTGTTCACGTGGTGGAACGTCACCTTGGTTTGGGCGTTCGCGCTCGTCTGGCTCGCACTCACTGTGCACGAGCACGTGCGCCACGGCAGTCGACCTCTCATCCCACTGATCGACCGTTGGATCCGATTCGCCGTCGTGGGCACCATGTTCGCCACCGGGCTGTACACCGTCGCCGCGCACGAGCCCTTCGGCGTGACCACCAGTCCGCGCTGGCTCGGCGTCAAGGTCATGCTGTACGCGACCGCCATCGCCTGTGGTCTGGGCATCCGAGTGCGCCTGCGCCTGTTCGGCCCCGCTTTCGGCGAACTCATGTCCACAGGTTCGAACACCGACGTCGAGCAGCGCATCAAAAAGTCGATCGACGGCTGCCTGCCGTTCGTGTTCGGCATCTGGGTCTCGATCCTGGCCGCCGCCGCCCTGGGCATTCTCAAGCCGGGCGCGCATCTGTAGGCCGGCGCGGCGTTCGCGCCCGAGCCGCCCGACCGGATCATCGGCTCATCCATTGCCGCTGTCGTAGCCGAACTCGGCCGACAGACGGCGAGCGGCGGCCACCACTGCGGGTGCGCAGTCGTTGAGTCTGCTGCGAAAGCGGGTTTGCGGGCCGGCCACACTGAGTGAGGCGATCATGACCCCGTCGTGGTCCAGTACGGGTGCGGCCACGGCCACGGCGCCGTCCTGGCGTTCGCCCACCGACATTGCGTAACCGCGTTTACGGATCGCGGCGAGTTCCTTGCGGAGTTTGTCCGCCTGCGTGATGGTCTTGGTGGTGAGTGCCTCGAGTTCGCGGTGCTCGAGGTATCCGTCGATCTCACTGTCGCGCAGGAACGCCAGCATCGCCTTGGAGGAGGCACCCGCGTGTAGCGGGTAGGGGGTGCCCAGGATCACCTCGATGCGCAACTCCTGCGCCGGCACGACCTGGTCGACGTACAGTCGGGCGTCGCCGCGGCGCACCGACAGTGTCGCGGTCTCGCCGCATTCGTCCGCCAGCCCGCGCAGTTCGGGGGCTGCGAGCAGTCGCAGGTCCGTGCGCGCCAGGTAGGCGCGGCCCAGCGCGACCGCTGCGGGCCCGAGGGCGTAACGCCGGGTGGTGGGGTCGGCGCTGATCAGACGACGGGTCCGCAACGCGGCGAGGATGCGGTGGACGGCTGCTTTCGTCAGGTTGAGTTCGGTGGCGATCTCGGTGATGCCGAGGTCGGGCCTTCCGCAGCGCCCGAACAGGAGCAGGACGTCCATCGCGCGTTCGACAGCGGCGATGGACCTGCTGCCGACTTTCTCGATGTCCAGGGTTGTCGACGAATGCCCGTCCACTTTTTCCTCCTTCGAATCCGGATGTCGAGTGTACCGCGCGCCGTCAATTGGTTTCCCTCTGCGGAACGCCGTACGCCATCCGGAGCTTTTGTCCCGGGACGGGCGAAGGCCCCGCTCCGCCGCGGCGGGAGCGGGGCCACGTCTCAGGGCGCGGTGCGTGCGCGCCGCCGACGCAGCACGAGGACGGCGGCGCCGCCCATGACGATGACGGCGCCCGCCGCGCCGAGGGCGATCGCCGTCGTGTGGTCCGAGCCGCCGTCGTCCTTCGTCGCGGTGTTCGTGCCGCCGAGGGTGAGGACGGGGGTCGGGTTCTGTGGTTCGCACGGGACCTGGATCGTGCGTCCCTTGTAGGCGACGTCGAGGAGGAAGCGGCCGGGGGTGACGGTGGTGCGTCCAGTGCCGGTGATGGTGGCCTTGCCGGTCATCTCACCGATGGGCAGTGGGCTGCCGGGTTGGACGGCGGGGTTCTTGCGGGCGCTGGTCATGGTGACCGTGCCGTTGTGGGCTCCGGCGAGTGCGATGGTACCGGTCGTCTGCATGGAGTCGGCGTCGTAGGAGGACGGTCCGGCGAGTTGCGGGACCGGTTCGGACTTCCACGTGAAGGTCACCTCCTGTCCGGCGGCGGGCGTCTCGGGTGTCGCGGTGAGGGAGACGGTCACGGGGGCGGGGATCGCACCGGCGAAAGGTACTTGGCACGTGTACTGGAGGGTGCTTTGGGTCGCGTGGGCGGTCGGTGCCGCCGCGAGCGCGATTCCGGCGCCGGCGAGGGCGCACAGTGTCGCGGCGGTGATTACGGGCCGGGGTCTGATGGCGGGCTCCTGGGATCGGTCGGCCGGTGGACGGCCAGGCGAGGGACGATGAGGGTGTGGACGGGAGTGCGGACGGGAGTGCGGCGTACGTTCAGTGCTCGCGGAGCAGGCGTCCGGCGCCTTGGACTGCGTCGGTGATGCCGTTGCTGCGCAGTGCCAGCCACCAGGTGGCGGCGTTGATGGCGATGACCGGTTTACCGAGCCATCGTTCGGCTTCGTCGGCGAGGCGGATCATGGACAGATTGGTGCCGCACTGCACGATGGCGTCGACGTCCGGGGCGTTCACCTTCATCAGTGCGGTCCGCAGGGTGTTCTCGTCGACGTGGGCGATGGACACGGCGGTGGGGCAGCGCAGGCCGTGGACGGTGGCCACGTCGAAGCCGAGTTCGGTGAAGAACTGGTAGACGTTCGCGTCTCCGACCGGCTGGTAGGGGGTGACGACGGCGATGCGTTTGGCCCCGTACAGTTCCAGCGCTCGTCGGCAGGCCTCGGCGCCGGTGGTGACCGGCAGGCCGGTGATGCGCTGGATGTGGTCGACGAAGGCGCGGTTGCCTTCGACGCCGCCCCAGAACGTCTCGGCGGACATACCCATCACCACGGCGTCGGGCTCGCAGGTGAGTACGCGTTCGCAGGCCGCGCCGATGCCGGCGCGGATCTGCTCGAGCAGGCGGTTCATGCCCTCGTCGCCGTTCATGGCCTGGTCGCGGATGTGGATGCGGCCGAAGTGCGCGGTGACGCCTGGGACGGACATCGCGTAGAAGTCCGGTTCCACGATGGTGTTGGTGCTCGGGGCGATCACCGCGAGTTTGCGGCGCCAGCCGAGCGCGTCAGTCATGTCGTCGACTTCCTTTCGGTACGGGTTCCGGTGTGGCAAGACGCGGCGGATGCCGCGATCGTGGGGTCGCCCGTGGGAAGACGTCGGCGGGCCAGCCGTCCGCATGCCCAGGCGAAGGCCGCCTGAGTGAGGGTGTTGCAGGACTGCTCGATCCACTGCAACGTCACCGACTGGTCCGGGCGAGAGGCCAGCGGGCCGAGGGCGAACATGCCCAGGAGCCAGGTGCCCAGGAGTGCCGCCGAGGGAATGTCGTCGTCGGCTCGGGCCAGGATGATCAGCCGCACGGCCGTAAGGGTGCTCATCACGACCGTCAACAGCAGGACTGGCCAGGTGGTGCGCAGCGCGGCTGCGGCCGTGCCCATGGCGGCGGACAGGGCGAGGAACGCCCACAACGGAGGTGGCCGGGACGCGCCCTGTCCGCTGCGGGTGGCCGGTGTCCGCCCGGTCGGTCCTGCCGAGAGCGCGGCGTGCGCGAGCAGGGCGAACCCGATCCCCAGGCAGGGGAACAGTGCCTTCTCCAGCCACTGCAGGTCCGGTCCGTCGAGGGCGAGGGTCAGCTTCCAGGTGGCCTTGGCCAGGCCGCCCGCGAGGATCAGGCACACCCCGGCCGCGGCGCGCCTGACCACGTCGGGGGCCCGGCGCGTGAGGTAGGGCACCAGGAGCGCCGCTCCGCCCGCGGTCAGGAGCACCGGGACGAAGTCCTCCAAGGCGAGCGGGAGGGGGTAGTGGGTCATGGGCGGCCTCCGGTGCCGGTGTCGACGGTGGTGGTCGGCGTGGCGAAGGGGTCGCGGTGGCGGATGGGCGCCAGGGCGAATCGGCCGAACGCCTTGCGGCGGGTGAGCCAGGCGACCCGGCCGCCGTTGGGGACGCCGGCGAGCACGCGGTCGGCGAGCCAGGGGGTGACGGTCTCCACCCGGTCGGCGAGCAGGCACAGGACCTTGCGCGAACGCGCGAGCTCTCGGTCGGTGTATCCGTGGGTGAGAAGGTCGGTAACCACCACGCCGGGCGAGAGGTGGCCCACCCGGACGTCGCCGAGGTCGGCGGCGGCCACCTCCTTCGCGAGTGCGTCGGTGAGGTAGGTGACGGCGCGTTTGGTCGCCCCGTAGCCGGTCAGGCCCGGCAGCTGGCGGCCGTCGGACCCGAAGCCCTCCATGTTCCAGAGCCGACCCGACCGCTGCTCGCGAAAGCCCGCTAGGGCGACGGCGGATCCATGCGCGACGCCGAGGAGGTTCACGGCGACGACCGTGTCGATCTCGGTGTGGGGCAGGTCCCACAGCGGTCGTCGGTGGGTCGTCACGCCCGCGTTGTTGATCCAGATGTCAACCGCGCCGAATGTCTGGGCCGCCCGATCCCACAGTTCCTGGAGGCGGGTACGGTCGGTGACGTCGGCGGTGACGGCGAGGAGGCGTCCGGGTGCCGCGGACAGGATTCGCACGGCGTTGTCGGTCGACGCGGTGCTGCGGCCACACAGGGCGACGCGACAGCCCCGGTCCAGGAACGCGCGGGCGAGTCCGAGACCGACGCCTCGGGTGCCGCCGGTGACGACTACGACGGGGCCCGCGGATTTTCGTGTCACGCGGTGTCCTGGCGGGTGAGTGTGCCGTGCAGGACGCCGGTGAGTCGATTGCCGTCGAAGAGTTCGTAGGCGACGGCGAGGACGCGGCCGGTGTTCATGCCGGGTCGGGTGTCGACGACGAATTCGCGGCCCTTGACTTCGATCGCACTGTTGGTGAAGTGCCAGTGGGGGAAGCTCGCCCGTCCGAAGGCTTGGGCGTTGCCCCAGGCGTCGGGGCCCTCGATGAAGGAACGGGTGCCGTCGCGGCGGCGTTCGACGGTGAACCGTCGTTCCACCGCGCCGGACCACGTGGTGTGCAGTCGGGTGCGCAACAGGTCCAGGGGTTCGACGTCGACGCTCACGTCCACGTCGCCGAGGAACTTCTGCTCCTCCGACCAGAGTTGGCACGTACCGGCGTATCGGGCGGTCTCCTTGGTGGGCAGGATGAACGGCACCGGGCCGTTGCCGGTCTCCTCTTCGAGGAAGGCGGTGACGGACGCACGGGTCTCGCTGTTGGTGTCGAAGTCGTCGGTGCGCCGGTAGACGCCGTTGAAGCAGCCGACCACCGCCCAGCCCTGGTAGAGGATCGAGGAGTACACCTGGGTGTCGCCGTCGGCCAGGACCTGATTCCAGGTGTTGAGTCCGACCTGCCAGCCGGGTCCGTAGTAGCGCGCGTCCACGAAGGATCCGTACGGCTGGCCGCTGCCGTGGAAGTCGGGCCCGGTGTAGAGGCGGTCGGCGTCGGAGTCGACCACGCCGAAGGCGAAAGGGGCGCCGAGCCGCAGTCGGCCGGCGAGCGGGCCGCCTCCGGTGAGGCCGCCGTCCATGCGGTAGGTGGTGGTCCCGTCCTCGTAGATCGACGAGCGTCGGATGTCCTCGTAGCCGCACCAGGTGCCCTTGGCGTCGAACAAGGACGGACGGCCGTGCCATTCGCCGGCGATACGGCGCTGCCACCCACTGGGACCGGGGGTTTTCGCGGTCGGGGAGGTGGGGTCAGTGGTCGTCATGGGTGGCTTCCATCGCTGGGTGGGGTGGCTCGTGGTCGGGTCCGTGCTGGAGCAGGTGGCGCACGATGTCGGTGTCCTTGTCGCCGATCAGCCGGGCGACCTGGTGCCATACGGGATCGACGTCGGGGTCGAACAGGACGGCGCGAAGCGCGTGGTCGCGGGCGATGGAGTCGGTGTCGGCGAGGGTCGCGGCCACCGGGGCGGGCAGGACCTCGCGGACGAGCCGCAGCCAGTGGTCGAGGTAGGCGTCAACAATCGGGTCGATGGCGAGGAAGGCGTCTTCGGTGGCGCGGCGGACGAACATCCACGGGGACATCACGGCGTGTTGGCGGGGCCCGATGGCGGCCTCGCTCAGACCCGGAATGTCCTGGCCGCGTTCGTACCAGGGCGTCAGCGGGCCGTAGGTGTGGTCCATGTAGGCCAGGTGCACGGCCAGGTCGACGCGGGGAACGAGGTCCAGGTGGAAGGCGTATCGCCCGTTTGCGGCGACGGAGTCGAGGGTGAAGTGCGGCAGAGCGGTCGCGGACGGGCCAAACGCGAAGATCATGTGGCTGTCCAGGCCGATCGTCGGGGCGGTCAGGCCGATGTAGACGGCGTGGGCCACGCGGGTGCCGCGGAACAGGCGTACGGTGCCGACTGGTTCGGGGGACGCCGGGCTGTGCAGGGTGCGCCAGGGTTGCCCCGGCGGCCCCTGGGGTGCCGTCGTTTCGGTGAGGTCGGTCGCCTCGACCAGGCGATGCAGCAGGCTCAGGCACAGGCGCGCGGCCGGGGTGGACGGGGCGGGATCCTCGCGATTGCCGCTCATGTGCGCTCCGTGAGGTGGTCGGTGTCCGCGGTGGGGGTGCGCGGCGCTTCGGTGTTTTCGTCGGCGGGCTGTGCCTGGTCGCCGGCGCCGGGGATGCCGGGGGTGCCGCCGGCGCCGGGGATGCCGGGGGTGCCGCCGGTGCCGCCGGCGCCGGGGGTGTCGGTGGTCGTCGCCGGGTCGGCGTCGGGTCGTTTGCGTGCCCACGCTCGGCCCAGTCCGGGGACCTGGCGGCGCCCCGGTGAGGGAATGACCGTCGCCGTGGTGCGTGCGTGGTCGTCGCCGACGACGGTGTCCTCGGCGCCGACCATCCAGCCCATGGCCACCAGTTCGCGGCGTCTGCGGCGGTAGGCGACGGAGATGACGTCGGACTTGAGGTGGAGCTCGGCGCCGAGGTCCTCGGGCAGCAGCTCGGGGCGGACGCCGTCGACGACGGGGGCGTCCTCGTCGAAGATCCGCATGACGCGCTTGCGGGCGTTGTTGTCCGCCCAGGTCCCGGTGAAGAAGTCCCGTAGGGCGATGAACTTCACGAGTGTGGTGGTCTCGTTCACCGGGATGTTGGTGTCGTAGATAATCATGTTGCCGAGCGGCAATCGCACGTGGAGTTTGATCAGGTTGGGCAACATCCATCCGGCCGTGACCGCGACGGGGGGTCGTTCGGCGAGGCTGCCGGCACGTTTGTACAGACGTGACCACAGGCCTCCGGCCGCGGGTGGGTGCAGGTTGACAGTCGCGAACGCAGACCATTCGTCGGGTTCTTCGAGGGTGTACTCCTCGACCTCCGGGCGCTGCGGGTTGCCGAACGATCCGGCGTGCACGAACGGTGTGTGGGCGATGTCGCAGCCGTTCTCGAGGATCCGCTCGTAGTTGCTGTGCCACAGGAACTCGCCATGGACGGCGCGGTAGCTCCCGCCGTCCTGGACGAGGTCGTCGAACTCGGGCCAGTGCGGTATCGGCGGACGTTCCTCCTCGGGGAGGTCGCCGAGGAAGACCCACAGCAGTCCGTAGCGTTCGGCGGTGGGGTAGGCGTCGACGCGCGCCTTGCGGGGGATGCCCCGGCCGGGCTGGTTCGCCGGGATCCTGGTGGCCGCGCCGTCCGGCCGGTACTCCCAACCGTGGTAGGGGCAGACCACGCAGTCGCCCGCGAGTCGTCCGCCGGACAGTGCGGCGCCACGGTGGGCGCACAGGTCGGACAGGCACACCGGCTGCCCGGACGTATCCCGGTAGATCACCAGCCGCTGGCCCAGACAGGTGATTTGGCGTGGCGTGCGGTCGACGCGTTCGGTGAACTCGACCGCGTACCAGAAGTTCTTGAACACTGGTTGCCTCCTCGGCTCGTGTGCGGTCTCGGGAGGGCCGCGCGGGCGGCCTCCCCCGTGCCGTGCGGGGTTGGGTCAGCGTCGGCCGGCGACGAGGACGTGGGAGCCTCGGTCGTGGTCGGCGAGCGCCTGGATCCGGGCGCGCGCCCGGGTGTCGTCGCGCAGGTGGGCCAGACAGAACGCGTCGATCAGGGCCGCGAGTTGGGATCGGATCGCGTCCGCGTCGACGTCGGGTCGCGGGGTCTCGAGGAAGCCGCGCGCGGTGGTGTCGTCGTCGGAGTCGGTGATGGTGAAGTGTCCGGCGCCGCGCAGGACGACGTGCAGGTGCTCGCCGGCGGCGTCGGTCAGGGAACGGGCGAACGTGGCGGCCACGGGGTCGGCCGTCGTGGTGGCGTAGCGGCCGGCGCTGGCTGCGATGACGTCGTCGTGTTCGGCGGAGATCAGCAGGACCGGGGCGTTCGTGTGGGCGGGCAGGATCGTGTCGGGTGGCCAGCCCAGGAACGCGGCGGGCCGCAGGTGTGCGGCGTAGGCCACGACCGCGCGTAGGCCCGGCAGGAAGCCCGCGGACTGCAATGCCAGGGTGCCTCCGGCGGAGTGGCCCACCAGGGCGACGCGGTCGAGGTCGAGGCGGTCGGCCAGGGGTGTGCCGGAGTCCGCCGCCGCGATGCGGCGCAGCTCGTCCAGCAGTGCGCCGGGCAGCGGTGTGGTGGGGCCGTGACCGTAGCCGCCGGGCACGATGGACGCCGGGTCGAGTCCGGGCCCGGTTCCGTGGCTCGCGCCGGGCAGGGCCCCGACGAAGTCGGCGGTCACCGCGACGAGTCCGGTTCGGGCCAGGCGGATCGCGAGCCATCGGTAGGCGTCCTGGCCGACGTTGATGCCGGACAGGAGGATCACGACGGGGTACGGAGCGCCTTCCGGGTCCGCGGCGAGGACGCCGGTGAGGCGTTCGGCGTCGGTATCCTGCGGCGCTGCCGGGTAGTACACGCGCAGGTGTGCGGTGTCCAGGGGCGGTTCCTGGCCCGGTACGCGGACCGCCCCCCACAGCGACCGCACCCGCCGCGGGCCGGGGGCGCGGGTGGCGTCGGGGCCGGTCATGCGCCGGGCCGGGGCAGTTCACGGTCCCCGCCCCACAGGGCGCGGACCAGGCGGTCGGTCGTGTCCCGGCCGAAGTAGCGCTCCCCCATCACGTTGGCGGGGTCGCGCTGGGCGATGTTGCGGCGGATGGCCAGGTCCCGGGCGGCCAGTTCGGCGCGCTCGCCCCGGGGTACCCGCGGTGCCTGGTCGACCCAGCCCAGCCAGCGGTCGACGTGCTCGTGGGTGAGCCGGGACACCAGGTCGATGTGTTCGAGGGTGGTGGGCATGGAGTAGCAGTAGGCGGTGGGCGACAGGCTCGTGCGGATGAAGGCGGCGCGGCTGGTGAACCAGCTCAGCTGTCCGTATTCGTCGCGGATCTTGAGCCATTCCTCCTCGAGCGACGCGTAGTACCGGTCGAAGTAGTCGCCGTCGGCAGCGAGTTGGGTGCGCGGGACGGAGTCGAGATAGAACCAGCCCTGCGGCCAGACCATCAGTGCGATGCCCAGGTGGGGGACGCGGATGTGGGGTCCGAGCCACACGGTCAGGTGCAGGTTGGCGAAACTCGCGGACGGGTTGCCCAGCCACGAGTGGACCATCCAGTCGACCTCGGGGCCGGTGTAGGCCGCGACGCTGCCGCCGGGCCCGTCGGGATGGTTCCCGTAGGTCTCCAGGTCGTGGGTGGAGGGATCGCGGGTGAGGGTGAAGCGGGCGTCGATCTTGGCCTTGAGTTCGTTCAGAAGTCCCTTCCAGACCAGGAACGTCTCGGTCACGTCCACGACGGGTGAGTCGTCCAGCATGTTCTCGACGCGGCGTACCGTCTCGGGTGTCATCGCGGTCCTTTCTCGACACGTGCTGACTGTTCGGGTGAAGGCTGGGTCACCAGCGCGTCCAGGAGGTGTCGGGGGCGGCCGTCGACGAGGTCGGTGCCACGGGAGACCAGGCGGTTCGCGGCGAGCGCGGGCCGGATCTCGGCGGTCGTGGCGCGGCCGGCCTGGGCGGTGACGACGGGGTGGCTGATCCGGCCGGTGAACGGGCCTTGCCAGGTGGTCCACAGAGTGAAGTCGGGCGACAGGGCGAAGATCCCGCCCGGTGGTGTCGGCAGCGAGGGACTCTCGCGTCCGGCTGCGACGAGGTTGATCCGGTTCTCAGCGGCGCGTTCGGGCAGGCCGAGGGTGAACTCCCAGGCTTGCGCGGGCGCGTACGGTGCCGCGATGACCTCGGCGCCGGCGATCGCGGCCAAGCGTGCGGTCTCGGGGTACAGCAGGTCGTCCCCGACCAGCACCGCCAGCCGGCCGAACGGAAGGTCGACGACGTTCAGCGTGTCGGCCGGGTCGCGGGTGGTCCACGATCGGTGTCGTGCGCTGCGGTGCAGCCGGGGCTGGATGTGGACGATGCCCTCGGGGCCGACGACGTAGCCCAGGTGTGCGTCGCCTTCGGGTGAGGGGAGGCTGAACACGGCGTGGGTGCGGCCCCCACGCAGGGCTCGGGCGATCGCGGTGCGGGCGTCCGCCGCGAGGACGGCGTCGAGGCGCGGGAACGAAGCTGCCGGGGCGGAGTCTTCGCGGGGCGGGTGGCCGGATGTGGGGAAGGGGAAGAGTTCGGGGAGTACGACCAGGTCGATGCCGTCGGCGACGGCTTCGCGCAGCAGGGCGGCCGCGTCGCGCACCGCTTCCTGGGCGGTGCCCGCGGGATGGACGATTCGCGCGAGCGCGCGGTCGGCGCCGGTTGGGCGGGGCGCGCGGGAGTTGGGGGCTGCGCTGAGCTGGGCGTACACGTGTGGCCGTCGGGAGGCGAACAGGTCGGTGCCGTCGGGGCGGACCTTGTCGTCAGCGAGGGTGATGTCGATGTCGGCGACGACCACGGCGTCGCCGGTGGCGGGCGCGCGGGCCACCACGCTCCCGTCCGGTGCCACGATCTGGCTCTCGCCGGCGCCGTGGAGGCGGTCGAGGGGGATGCCGAGTCCGGCGGCGACGGTGACGGCCATGTCGGGGGGCACCAGCGGGCCGACCTTGTTGGCGGCGATCACCCACACGCGGTTTTCCGCGGCGCGCACCGGGACGTGCAGTGAAGCCTCGTCGGTGGCGAAGGAGTTGAGGCTGTTGAGCAGCAGTCGGGCTCCGCGTACGGCGAGGGAGCGGGCGGGCTCGTTGATGACGCCTTCCATGCAGGCGTACAGGCCCACGGGTCCGAACGCGGTGGGCACTACGGGTGTCGTCGCGACGGCGTGGTCGAGGAAGTCGTTCTCGGAGCCCATGAGGATCTGCTTGTCCGCGAGGGCTAGGACGCTGCCGTCCGGACCGTGCAGGACGCCGGTTCCGCAGGTCCGGCCGTCGGGGTGGGCGTAGGTCACACCGGTCTTGACGTAGACGCCGTAGCGTGCGGCGCGTTCGGCGATCGCGGTGAGGAAGGCGTCCCCTTCGCGGCAGGCGAGTCGCCGGGCGTCAGCGCGGTCGGGGTACCAGGACAGGTGGTTGCAGAACTCCGGGAGCACGACGATCCGTGCTCCGCGTCCGGCAGCCTCGTCGATCGCCCTCAGGCAGGCGGCCAGGTTGTCCGCCCGGTCCGTGCCCACCGCGAACTGCGCTGCCGCGACTTTGACCGTGGATGCCGTGCCGTGCTCGTTCATGGAGCCCCCTGGCAGCGTTCCGAACCGGACCACGCCGGTTCCTCTAGCGGAACAGTGTTTCCCGAACATACACTCGCGGCCTTCGGTGCAACAGATCACCGGGGGTTACGAAGAGGTATCGCGGTGATCGTCCACACCGTCCCGACGCGGTTCGCCGACCCGCGGTCAACCGACCGCGCGGTCATCGACGAGTAGTGCTGACGCGCCATCAGTGCACGGGTTCCGGGTGTGTCGGCGGGTACGCGTTCGCCGGCGCCCCGGGGCCTCCGGGGCGAAACGCCGCGGCCGCGTAGACGGCGCACGCCTGGGTGTACTCGGCCAGGCCCATGTCGCCGTACTCCCGGCCGTGGCCGCTGCGTTTGACGCCGCCGAACGGCACCGTGAGCGCGAGCCCGGTGCGGTTGTGCGTGTTGATGAAGACGAACCCGGCCTCGAGACGGCGACCGAACGCGAACGCCCGATCCTCGTCCGCGCTCCACACCGACGCCGCCAACCCCAGTTCGCCCGCGTTCGCCCGCGCGAGGACCTCCTCCTCTGCGTCGTACGCCAGCACCGGAACGGTCGGCCCGAATTGCTCCTCGGCCACCACGGGTGCCCGGTCCCCGGCCCCCGTCAACAGGGTAGGAGCCACGAAGTAGCCCGCGTCCAGCTCCGCGTCCGCATGCACACGGCCCAACGGGATGGCCTCGGCGCCGCGCCGACGCGCGTCGCGGACCAGGGCTTCGACCCGGTCGCGGGCGGCCGCGGTGGCCACGGGGCCCAGCGTGACGCCCTTCGACAGCGGATCGCCGAGGACCAGGGTGCGCTGCGCGGCGTCGATGTACGCGTCGGTGAAGTCCGCGAGCCGCGCCCGGGGCACGTACAGCCGTTTGGCGGCCATGCAGACCTGACCGGACGTGGCAAAACTCGCCATGACCAGCCGGTCGAAGTCCGCCGGGGCGAGCCGGGCGTCGTCGAGCAGGACTACGGGGTCGTTGCCGCCCAGTTCCATCAGGGTCGACGTGAGCGCGCCGGCCGCCGCGCGCCCGACCGCGCGGCCGGCGGCGCCCCCGCCGGTGAACGCGACCTTGGCGACGAGGCCGTGGGAGACCAGACACGCGGTGGTGTCCGCTGCGCCGTGCAGCACGGCGAGCACGTCCGCGGGCAGGTGGGGTGCGAGGAGTTGGACCCACCGGTCCACGACCGACGGCGCCAGCGGCGAGGGTTTCACCAGCACCGTGTTGCCCGCGGCCAGCGCCGGGGCGACCTTGAGGGCGGCGAGCACGAGGGGAGCGTTCCATGGGGTGACCGCGGCCACCACACCGTAGGGTGCGTGACGCACGAGCAGGCGCCCGGCGTCGTCGTCTCGGCAGGTGTCCGCGAGCACGGTCGGCGCGCGGTCGGCGTACCAGCGCAACACGGCCGCCGCGAAGCCCAGTTCGCCGTACGCGTCGGCGAGGACCTTGCCGGTCTCGCGGCTGAGCAGCACGGCGAGGTCGCCGTGCTCGGCCTCGACGCCGTCCGCCGCGCGGCGCAGTGCCGCGCATCGGTCCGCGACCGGGACGAGCCGCCAGCGGTGCCAGGCGTCGTGGGCCCGGCGGGCCGCGGCGTCGACGGACGCCGCGTCGGCGGCGGTGACCCGGGAGACGACCTCGCGGTATCGCGCCGGGTTCTCCCGCACGATCTCCTCGCCCGTGGTCGGATTCACGCCGGCGCCCGCACCGACGCGATCATGGACGTGTGCAGGAGGTGCGCGCGGGCCCGTTTCGGGTCGGCGGCCAGGGCACGCAGTTCGGCGCGGTCCCGGTCGCGTAGCAGCGGATCGGTGGTGCGCAGCCGCTCGCGGTTGCGGTGCGCGCTCTCACCCACGAATCGGGCCGCAATCGTGTGCCGGTGTTCGGCCGCCTCGTCCAGCACCGTTTCCGGTTCGCCCGCCAGCAGTCGGGTCAGCGCCGACGTCAGGGCGACGGCGTCGTGGATTCCGCTGTTCATGCCCAGGCCTCCGAGGGGGTTGTTGACGTGGGCGGCGTCGCCAGCCAAAAGGGTACGGCCGGCGCGGAACCGCGACACGAGGCGTTGGTGGACCCGGTACACGCTGGTCTCCACGACGCGCCAGTCGCGGCTCAAGTCCGCCACGGCGCGCAGGCGTGCCTGGATCCACGCCGGATCCGGCTGCTCCTCCCGGTCGTCGGTGGCCCGTGGGACGGGGATGAGCACGCGCCAGTGGTCCGGGGTGCGCAGCAGGACGAGCCATTCCACCGGGTCCATGACGTAGGTAACGAACGCCAGGTCGGGCAGCACGCGGGGAAGGTCCTCGTCGACCGAGACCACCAGGAACCGTTCCGGGTAGGTGCTGCCCTCGAACGGCAGGTTCAGGGAACGTCGGACGGCGGAGTGCGCGCCGTCGGCGGCGATCAGCCAGTCGGCGCTCTCGTGTCCGCCGTCGGCCAGCCGGATCTCCACTCCGCCGGGCGTGGGGACGACGTCGGTGACGCGGTGACCGAAGCGCACGTCGGTGCCCGGGAGTCGGCCGAGTGCGTCGAGCAGCAGTGGGGTGAGTTTGCTCTGCTCGCACTGCAACCGGTACGGGTAGGGCGTGTCGTCGGCGAGCAGCCCCAGGTCGAGGTCGGCGACCACTCCGTCGACCCGGTCCCGGTATTGGAACACCGGCGCCACCAGGCCGCGTTCGTGCAACGCGTCGCCGATGCCCAGGTCGGCGAGCATCTCCAGGGTCGGCGGGTGGAACGTGGACGCGCGCGACTGGGCGGACAGCGTCGGCCCGGCTTCGAGCACCGTGACGGGTAGACCGCGTCGCGCCAGCGCGAGTGCGGCGGTGAGCCCGACGGGACCGGCCCCGGCCACCACGATCGGCTTCATGCCCGGTCTCCGGTCGCCGGGGCTCGCCGGTGCAGGGCGTGGCCGTGCTCGACGCCGACGACCTGCGCGCCGGTGAAGAACAGCAGAGTCTCGTCGGTGCCTTCGTCGCCGAGGCCGGACAGGCCCCAGGCCGGGCGGGGCGTGTCCATGTGCAGGCTCAGCACGCTCGACCCGTTGACCTTGATCTCGCCGGTGCGGATCGCCCGCGCCGCGGACAGTGCCCATTGTTCGTCGGTGCCCCACACGTATCCCTCGAGTCCGTAGGGCCCGGCGTCGGCCAGCGCGATGCCCCGCGCCGTCGACGCGCGGTCCCCCGGTCCCGCGCAGGCGTAGGTGTGGACGGTGGCGACCGGTCCGAAGATCTCTTCCAGCGCGGCCTCGGACGGCACGCCGGTGATCAATGTCGGCGCCAGGTGGTTGCCGCGCTCGGGGACCTTGGTCCAGGTGTGCACGGTTCCGCCGGCGCCGGTCAGTCGGGTGACGGCGCCCTGGACGCGGTCGCGGTGCGCGCTGTGCGCGAGCGGTCCGAAGTCGGTGTCCGCGTCGAGCGGATCGCCGACCCGCAGGTTTGCGAGTTCGTCGCCGACGGCGCGCATGAGCGGGTCGTACAGATGGGTCGGGACGATCAGGCGTCCCAGGGCCCTGCACCACTGGCCGTTGAGCGTCGTCAACAGGTCGACCACCGCGCGGGCGGCGGCCCGTACGTCGGCGTCCGGCATGATCAGAAGCGGGTTACAGCCGCCCAGTTCGAGCTGGGCGGGGGCCAAACGGCTCGCGCACGCCGCGGCGACGCTGCGACCGCCCGCCGTTCCCCCGGTGAAGGACACGGCTGCGACGCGCGCGTCCCGGGCCAGCGCGGCGCCGGTGCTCGCGTCGCCATGCAGCAGTTGGAACGTCGCCGGCGGCACGCCGTGGTCGGCGAGGACACCGGCCAGCACCTCGGCGAGCAACTGGGTGCCGTACGGCGCGAACTCGCTCGGTTTCAGCAGCACGGGGCAGCCCGCGGCGAGCGCGCTGGCCGTCTTGTGCGCGGCCATCGGCGCGGGCGCGTTCCACGGCACCAGGCACAGGGCCGGCCCCCGGGGCCGCCGGTGGACCTCGACGGCGCGGCCGTCGGGCCGGACGCGTTCGCCGTAGAGCACGCCCGCGCGCAGGCGGGCGGCGGCCAGCCGGAAGGAGCCGGCGACGATCGTGCCCAGCGGTGTGGTCTGGGTGATCGGCACGCCGGTGGCGAACGCCTCCAGCGCGCTGATCTCGGCCAGCCTCGGCTCCAGCGCGTCGGCGACGGCGTCGAGGACGTCCGCGCGCGAGACGGAGGTTGCCCACGGCCCGGCGGAGGCGAGTTCGGCCGCGGCCGCGAGGGCGTCTTCGACCCGCCCGGGGACGCTGCCCCGCGCCGGGCGCAGCGGTCGTCCGGAGGCTGGGTCCTCCAACACGAGGCCGGTGTCGGCGGTGCACGCGCGCCACGACCCGGCGACCAGGTCGCGGGTGGGGGCGGGGCTCGTACCGGCCTCGAGTCCGCCGTGGCCCGGGCCGGTCACGGGGCGACCACCGCGAACAGGTCGTTCTCCAGGGCGGTGGTCACCATTTGCGCCGCCTCCAGGCGTCCGCGTTCAGCGGGGAAGGTCATGACCAGGCCCATGGCCAGGTCGCGGAAGGTTCGGCCGATGACGCCGTCCAGGGTGGCTCCGGATGTCCCGCAGGCCTTGAGGGCGCCGAGCGCGACCGCGAACGCCGACTCGCACACGGCGCCCTTGCCCAGGCGCCACTGGCGGTGTTCCTCGGCCTTCGTGCGCAGCGGGGGTTCGGAGGTCTCCAGGTCGAGTTGGCGGCGCACCCACAGGTAGGCGGTCTCCAGGTGCTGCGTCATGTCGCCGATGATCACCTGGTGCATGGGGCTGGAAGCGACCGGGCGGCCGGTGTCGGCGAAGGCCTTGGTCGTGGTGCGGCGCAGCGCCTCGTCGTAGACGTGTTGGGCGGCGCCCACGTATACCGCGGAGATGGCGAGTTGGTTGCCGACAAAGCTGCCCCGGCTGACGCGCAGCATGCGGCTGAACGCGCCGGGGACGGTGAGGGCTTCGTCCGCGGGGACGAACGCCTCGCGCAGCACGATGCCGTGGTTGGCGGATCCGCGCATGCCCAGGCCGTTCCACGCGGGGCGGGCGGTGACGCCGGTGGTGTCGCGCGGTACCAGGAACAGGGCGAGCCCGTCCGCGGTGTCGTCGCCGGCGACGCGCGCGGTCACCAGGTAGGTGTCGGCGACGCCGGTCGCGCAGCCGAAGGACTTTTCGCCGTCCAGGTGCCAGCCTCCGTCGACGGGGTGGGCGGTGGTGGCGATGGCGATGTTGGCGCCGGCGCTCTTGGCTGACTCACTGGCGAAGTTCGCCAGCCAGGTGCCGCTGGCCATGCGGGTCAGGATCTTCTCGGCGAACGCCGCGACGACGGGGCTCTCGTCGTCGGTGAACAGGCCCGCGGCGATGGCTTCGAGCGGGAGCAGGCCGCGGGAGGCGCTGGTGTTGTGGAAGAAGAACGCGAGTGCGGTCGAGGGGCACGCGGTGCCCATCGCGTAGGTCGCCGCGGCCAGGTCGCGCAGCGTCCCGCCGAGGCCTCCGTAGTCGCGCGGCACCACCAGGCCCAGCAGTCCGGCGTCGCGCAGCAGGCCGACGTGCCCCGCGGGGAAGGCACCGGTGGTGTCAGCGCGTTCCGCCGCGTCCCGCAGCGCGGGCAGGACTGCTTCGACGCGGGCGGCCCGTTCGCGTTCCTCGGGCGAGAGGGTGTCGATCAGTCGCTGGGCGGTCAGTGTGGGCGGGCTCTGTCGGGTCGGCGGCATGGGGGCCACCTGCGCTTCGGACATCACGTAAAGGTTCCTTCCGTGGACGGGTGGCGCGGGGTCTCGGCGGCGCGCCGTCAGCAGGCGGTGCGGTAGGTGCGGGCGGGTAGTTCCGCGCCCCACACCCGCTCCAGGTCCGCGGCGGCCTTCAGCAGGGCCGGACGGTCAGCCGAGCCGGCTACGTCGAGGCTGTGTGCCAGGTAGAGGAGGTCTTCGGCGGACAGTCGACCGTCGATGCCGCCCAGAGTCGTGTCGAACAGGTGGATGCCACTCTTCATGGCGGTCAGGGCGTTGACCATGCCGAGGCCGTGCTGTTCGCGCAGCCCCACGCGCAACGCGACCGTCCCCGTCGCCGCGAGCGCGTCCTGGACGAGCAGGCGCACGGCGATGGGGGACGTAGGGTGCGGGCCCTCGTCCAGGCACATCTCCTCGCAGCCCAGCGACGCCGCGCGAGCGACTCGGGCCAGGACGGCGGGTCGCGCGGCGGGCGCGAAGGCGTCGGCGACCCGCAGTGCGACGCCGAGGCCGCGCGTGTGGGCGGCCTCGGCGATGCGGGCGAGAGTACGGTCGGCGTCGTGGGGTGTTTCCCGCCAGTGGACGCGTATCTCGACGGTTCCCGCGCCGCGTCGCGCGGCGGCGGCGACCTGGTCGGGGGTGTCGACCAGGGCGGAGGCGGTGCCGTGCGGGGGCGCGACGTCGCTCTCGTCGCGGCCTCTCGCGTCCGCGCCGCGCGCGGGGGGCATGCGGGGCGCGAGTCGGACCCGTACCCCGGCCTCGCGCAGCGCGTGGGTGAGCCGGCTGACGTCCGCCTCGCCCGTGCCGCTCGCGGCGAGTCGGCCGGTGAGGCCGACGTCCGCGATCTCGATCCGCTCGGGAAGGCGGTCCGCCAACTGGCCCCAGTCCCTGGAGTGGTAGAGAAGCGGGGGGATGGCGCGCGGGGTGGCGCATGCGCGGATCCGACCGACGAAGATGGTGTGGTCGCCGCCGGGGTACGCGTGTTCCACGGTGCAGTCGAGCCAGGCGACGCAGTCGGCCAGCACCGGCGCGCCGGTGGCCGCGATGTCCCAGTCGGAGCCGAGGAAGCGGTCCTGGACGTGCGGTTCCATGCCGGCGAACCTTCGCCCGAGCAGCACCTGGTCGCGGCCCAGGATGTTGACCGCGAACGCTCCGCTCTCCTGGATCATGCGATGACTGTGGAGCCCGCTGCCCAGACATACGGACAGCAGCGGAGGGTCCAGGCTCACACTGGTGACCGAACTGGCGGTCATCCCGTGACGCACCCCGTCGGCGACGGCGGTGACCACCCCGACCCCACTCGGCCACTGCGCGAACACCCGCCGCAGGTCCTCGATCTCGACGCCGTGCACAACGCCCCCTCATACCGTCCGGCGGTCCCGCACCGTACTCACGGCTCATGTTCCACTGAAGGAAACGCCGTTTCGTTGAATGTAACGACGACGGCGAAGCGATGTCAACGCGGATCCACCCCGAGGCGGTCACGGCACGGATCGCGCGACCTTCGGACGAGGGGCGGCGCGAACCCGCCACCCCCTCCTCTTGACGTGGGGACGCCCCCGGCCTATCAATATGCGTAGGCGAAACTTCGTTCGCTTAAGCGAAACTTTGTGACCACTCCTCCGGTACGTGCGCAGCAGTCCAGCCGCTCACTGCGGCCCGCCGCCCCACAAGGAGCTCCAGTTGAACGTCACAGCACGGTTGCGCACTCGCATCGCCTGTACCGCCACCGCCTCCGCCCTCGCCGCGGCCATCGGCATCCTCGCGGCACCGCAGGCCTCGGCCGACGAACCGCCTCCCGGTGTCACCAAGGTCGAAAACAGCGTGGCCGTGCAATGTGCCGCGTTCGTCTACCACCGCAGCAGCGACTGGTACTTCCCCGCCGGAACCCCCAAGGGCCTGGTCTGGCTACAGCACGGCTTCCTCCGCGCGAACGACCAGCTCACCGACCTCGCCGGCAAATACGCCGCTGCGGGGTTCGTGGTATTCGCGCCGACCCTGCCCTCGGCAGACCTGTTCGGCTGCACCGTGTCCAACCTCGGCAACAACACCGCGTTCCTCAACAACGTCGCCGACCTGTTCGGCAACGCGTCCGACCCCGACGGCAGACTCGCCCGCAGCTTCGCCGACGCCCGCGCGCGCGCGGGTCGACCCGGCCTGGCACTGCCGGGCAAATTCGTCTTCGCCGGCCATTCGGCCGGTGGCGAAGCCGTCGCGTACACCGCCAACCGCCTGCGCACCACCTATCCCGCGGCGTTCGCCAGGCTGAACGGACTCGTCCTGCTCGACCCCGTCAACTCCTTCACCGGCCTGAACATGGCCAACGCCCTCAACGGCCTCGCCCCCACCCCGCTGCCGATGGCGGCGATCTCCTCACCCCCCTACACGGCAAACAGCAACGCCTCAGGAACCGTCGAGCTGACCACCGACGTACACCGCCCGTTCCTCGGCGTGCGCCTGACCAGCGGCTCGCACTGCGACGCCGAAGGCGCCAGCACCAACAGCCTGTGCACCGTCCTCAACGGCACATCCCAGCCCCGCAACGTCGCCGCACTGCAAACCTTCGCGACCCGATGGGCCGTTGACTTCGCGGACGGCACACACACCGCCTCGTACTACCCGGGCGGCAGCTACTATCAGTCGCTGCACACCTCCGGCGTGGTGCAGACACTCTCGGGCAGCTGACAACTGACAACTGAGGACCGGCACCAAGACAGCAGGCCGTGTACGGATGTGAAATCCGTACACGGCCTGCTGATTCCGGTTTTCGATAAACTCTCAGACCACTTGGTGCAGCCAGCGCACCGGGGCGCCCTCGCCCGCGTAGCGGAAGGGTTCCAACTCGTCGTCCCACGGCTTGCCGAGCATGAGCTCCAGCTCGCTCTTGAGTTCGCA
Organism: Kitasatospora sp. UYEF31; assembly: GCF_057291755.1. Lineage (NCBI taxonomy): Bacteria > Bacillati > Actinomycetota > Actinomycetes > Kitasatosporales > Streptomycetaceae > Kitasatospora > Kitasatospora sp. UYEF31. Next base: position 39,420 of record NZ_JBXAWK010000006.1, on the reverse strand, counting down.
CTGCCCACGGGTGGCGCGGTCGATGACGGCCCGGAGCCGGTCCTCCGGAATGAGGATGTCACCGTGCGCGCCGGTCAGCGCGTGGAAGATGCCGAGCTCGGGAGTGCTGCTGTAACGCTCACCCTCCACCCCGGGTGACGGTTCCTCAGTCGCCTCGAAACGCAGCATGTGCCAGCCGCGCAGCGCGGAGGCCAGTTTGGCGGCGGTGCCGGGCAGGGCGCGCCAGTTGAGCTCCGCGCGCAGCATTCCGGGGGCGGCCGGCTGACGCACCCAGTCCAGGGACAAGGGCATGCCGAGCACGCCCGCCGCAGCCCACTCGACGTGCGGGCACAGCGCGCGCGGTGCGGAGTGCACGTACAGAACTCCACGTGTCGTCACCGGGACCTCCAGGCATCAAAGACGAGGTTCGCCTTCCCCAGCGGCCTCTTCACCTTGCCCGTCACCACGGAACGCACGTTTCATTGTGCCCCACGGATCACGTGAACACCACGCGAGTTAATCACTCTCCGTAATTAGCTGAAACGTGATTCGTAAATCTGGACACTCTACGTAATTCGCCCAACCCGATCGACAGAAGGACGGCGGTCGGTAGCACTGACCCTGCCCCCGGCCCCGTGACGTAATCAGCTCCCTCGCCAGTGCCACCCGAAGGTGTGAATTACTGTCGTATACGGAGTATCGACGCTGGACAACGACGGGAGTGCACGTATGCCGAAACCCCACCCCCGCCGTTCCGCCGCCCGCCGGGGGTCCGGCGGGCGCCCCCCTGGCAGACACAGCCGGGCGGTGCTCCTGGCGTCGGCCGCCCTGTTCGCGACCGCGGCGACGGCCACGGTCGCCGGCTGCGATTCAGGCGACGACGGTACGCAAACCACAGCGCAAGCCGCGGCCCCGGGAGCCGGCGCTGCACCGCGGGGCGCCCCGGAGGCCGCCCCGCAGACCCGCACACCGTCCCCTTCGCCGAGTCCGAGTGCCACCCCCAGGCCCCGCTCGATGGCCGCGCTCGGCGACTCCATCACCCGCGGGTTCGACGCCTGCGACACGCCCCTGCAGGACTGCACCGCCAGGTCCTGGGCGACCGGCACCGATCCGGCGGTCAACAGCCAGGCGCTGCGCCTGGGCATCCCCGCCGACAAGACGTTCAACTACGCGGTCACCGGCGCCAAGATGTCGGACCTCCCCGGCCAGGCCCGCGCGGCGGCCTTCCAGAAGGCCGAGTACACCACCGTCCTCATGGGGGCCAACGATGCCTGCCGGGCCGACGTGGATTCGATGACACCGGTCAACGTGTACGAGCGGCACTTCCGCGAAGCGTTCGGCATCCTGCGCGACGGGCTCCCGAAGGACTCCCGGGTGCTGGTGGTCAGCATCCCCGACCTCGGCCGGCTGCGGGACGCCGGACAGGGCGACAGCTGGGCGCGCACCATCTGGTCCACGGCGAAGATCTGCCCTGCGATGCTGAACGACCCCACATCGCAGTCCCAGGCCGCCGTACAGCGCCGCCAGCAGGTCCGCGACCAGGTCACGGCCTACAACGACGTACTGCGCCGGGTGTGCCGGGAGTGGGCCGGCTGCCGGTACGACGGCGGCGCGGTCAACGCGACGACGTTCAGCAAGGGCCAGTTGAGCAAGTGGGACTTCTTCCACCCGAACGGCAGCGGGCAGGCGCGACTGGCCGAGCTGACGTCCCGGGAGGGCTTCCGCTGGGAATGAAAGGCCGTCGGCGGGGACGGCGCTGCGCCGAAATGAGCCGACCGGCAGCCAGGCATCACTCATTCAGGTGACTCTACGGTCAACCGGCATAAACAGAGCGCTAAGCTCTGTGCAGCGGACCCGGGTTGTGACACACGTCGCCGAAGGTTCCGACGCGACTCCATGCCGTGCGGCTGCATCTTGTGGTGGGGCGGGTGGGACTCGAACCCACGACCCAGGGATTATGAGTCCCCTGCTCTAACCAGCTGAGCTACCGCCCCGCGTGCCGTGCTGCGCCCATCCTGCCCTGCCCCGCGCGGAAATGCGCCACCACCCCCGACTTCGTTGCACCGTCGGGCCATAAGACCGCTCCGATGGACGAAGGCGTTCGCGGACAGCACTCATGCGGACACAGGCGGTCAGCAATAGGCGTTGCACGCAAAAACGTCCCCGTGGGATACGGGGACGTTCTCCTGCGCTCCCCCGACTGGACTCGAACCAGTAACCTGCCGATTAACAGTCGGCTGCTCTGCCAATTGAGCTACAGGGGAATGCTTGGTGCCGGATTCCCGGCTCTTCGCTCGTCAGGACCGCTTCGCGCTCTCCGACGGGGAAAACATTACCGCATCCGGAGGGGTGTTCCGAACCGGGTTTCCGCCGGGAGGCCCACCGGGCCTCATCCCGTGCGCGCGAGGCTCATGCTCTGCCCGAGCTGCGTGTAGCCGTAACACGGAGCCGCTACTCCAGCACCCGATCACACAAGGTCGTACGCCAGCCGGACACGACTGGGTTGCCCCGGGGCGACCACGGGTAGGCGCGGGGCACGACCTTGTTAACCCGGCTCCAAGCACGGGTGCCCGCCGCGAAGTGACTGTGGTTCACAGTCTCCGTCTCCGTAGCTTCGTTCCGGAGCCGGTCGGCGCCCGTGCGTCGCCGGACAAACAGCGTCCTCCGGACGCGCTCGGGACGCTTCGCGCCCATCGCCCCGCAGGACGGCGAAATCCGCAGCCACCTGCACGGAAGGAACACCATGCGCACCCGAATCTCCTTCGCCGCCGGCCTTGTCGCCGGTTACGTCCTGGGGGCCAAGGCCGGCCGGGAACGCTACGAGCAGATCCGCAAGGCGTCGGACCGCATCCGCGGCAACACCGCCGTGCAGAAGGCCTCACACGTGGCCGCGGAGTACGGCCGCGAAGCGAGCGGAAAGGCCGTCCACGCGATCGGCGACCACATCCACGTGCCCGACAAGCTCGCCGGGCTGACCCGACGCCTGCCGGGGCGCCACAACGGCGCCGACGGACGCTACGACCGGGTCGGCTACCAGGACGGACCTGGGCCGCGGTACACCGGCGGGCTGTAACTGACAACGGGCTCCGAGTGCGGGCGTCACCCACGCTCCCCCGGACTCCGTCCGGGAGGTGCCTCCCGCCGTCGCTTCGCTCCGGAACTGCCCGGCACCAGGGGGCGCTCCCCCCGGACAGAGTCCGGGGGGAGCGTCGCCCGGACTGTGAAGCACAGCTGCTCCGCAGCGGCCCGCGCCCTCCGGCCGCGCTCCTTCCGCCGCACCCAGTCGCCATGCACCGGCCGGGACGCGCTCAGTCCAGATATCCGCGCAGCTGGTCCGAGTAGGACCGGTCGCGGAGTTTGCTGAGGGTGCGGGACTCGATCTGCCGGATGCGTTCGCGGGTCACCCCGAACACCCGGCCTATCTCCTCCAGGGTGCGCGGCTCCCCGTCGACCAGTCCGTAGCGCATCCGCACCACCGAGCGCTCCCGGTCGCCGAGAGTGCCGAGCAGCTGCTCCAGGTGCTCACGCAGGAGCAAGGCCGCCGCGGACTCGACGGGTGAAGTCGCGTCCGCGTCCTCGACGATGTCGCCGAGGACGGCGTCGTCCTCTCCCACGGGCACGTGCAGCGACACGGGGTCCTGGGCCAGTCGCAGCACTTCGACCACCCGCGTGGCGTCGATCCCGACGGCCGCCGCCACCTCTTCGGGCGTCGGCTCCGCACCGCTCTCCTGCAGCATCCGCCGCTTTGTCCGGATCACCCGGTTGATGAGCTCGACCACGTGCACGGGCACCCGGATGGTACGGGCCTGGTCCGCCAGCGCCCGGCTCATCGCCTGCCGGATCCACCAGGTCGCGTACGTCGAGAACTTGTAGCCGCGGGTGTAGTCGAACTTCTCGACCGCGCGGATCAGCCCGAGGTTGCCCTCCTGCACCAGGTCGAGCATGTTGAGCCCGCGCCCGACGTATCTCTTGGCCACCGACACGACCAGCCGCAGATTGGCCTCGATCAGCCGCCGCTTGGCCGCGCGGCCCTGCTCGACCAGCGTCTCCAACGCGGCACGCAGGTCAGGGGGCAGGGCGTCGTCCTGCCCGTGCTGCCGCTGGAGTCTGTCCCCGGCGAACAGTCCCACCTCGACGCAGCGGGCCAGGTGCACCTCGTCGGCCGCGGTGAGCAGCGGCACGCGGCCGATCTCGCGGAGGTACTGGCGCAGGATGTCGGCGGAGACACCACCGGTGTCGTCGAGCGCCGGCAGCGGGCCGGGTGCCGGGTCGGGCGTAGCGTCCGCCCCGGGGGCTCCGGTGTCCGCGGCGTCGTGCAGTTCCGCGTCATCGGGCCCGTCGGGTGAGTCGTCACGCTGCGCGTGTTCCGGCATCCTCCCCAGGATGGGGCAGAACGGGGCCCGGTGGTGAGAGGTGCGCGGCAGGAAAACGAATCGGCGCACAGACCGTCAGAGAGCTTCCGCGCCCTGGTCCTTCAACGCCCGGCGGTACTGCTCCAGGGTCTGCAGGTCCTGGTAGACCTGTTTGACCCGGTCGGGTTCCCTGCGGGGGTCGATCCGGGACGCCTGCGACTTCAGGTCGGCGACCGAGCGGTCGACCGAGAACAGCCGGAGGCGTACGAGATTGCCCCCGGCGTAGGCCTCGTCCGGTTTCCGGGAGGTGTACATCGCCTCCACGGCGAGCTCGGTCACCAGCCCGCGGACGGTGTCGTCCGCCGCCGCGGCGCGGACGACCGAAACCCAGTCGGGGCTGAACGCGGCCGGACCGTTGACCCCGCCGGCCGCGGCGATCGCGACCCGTGCCGCCGCGTACTGCGGCACGGTGAACTCGTCCGGCCGATAGCCGTCGAAGAACGGCGTCACCAGTACGGGGTTCTGGATCGCCAGTTTCAGCACTTCGCGCTGGACAGCCTGCTGGGGGTTGTGCGGGTCGGGCCGGAACCTGCGCGGGGCGGCGGGCCGCTGCGGGGCCTGCGGCTGCGGTTCACGCCGCTGGTGGGGGTTCTGGTCGCCGCGCCGGGTGCGGTCGTGCTTCCAGCGGTCGAGCTGCGCGACCCGGCCGACGACGAACCGTTCGTCGAGGAAGCCGAGCCACTTGTCCAGTTGCACGGCGTAGGTGTGGCGCAGCGACTGGTCCTTGATGTCGGCGACGATCGGGGCAGCCGCGTCCAGGGCCGCGACCCGGCCCTCTGCGGTCTCCAAGTCGTGCTTCTCGATCGTGTTGCGGATGGCGAACTCGAACAGCGGCACCCGGCCGTCGATGAGGTCGCGGACCGCCTGGTCGCCCCTGGCCAGCCGCAGGTCGCACGGGTCCATGCCGTTCGGCTCGACGGCGACGAACGTGCGCGAGATGAACTTCTGGTCTTCTTCGAAGGCGCGCAGTGCGGCCTTCTGCCCGGCGGCGTCGCCGTCGAAGGTGAAGATCACTTCGCCGGTCGAGCCGGCTCTGTCCATCAGCAGACGGCGGAGGATCTTGATGTGGTCGGCGCCGAAGGCCGTGCCACTGGTGGCGATCGCGGTGGTGACCCCGGCGAGGTGGGCGGCCATGACGTCGGTGTAGCCCTCGACGATCACCGCGCGCCCGGACTTGGCGATCTCCTTCTTGGCCAGGTCCAGGCCGTACAAGACGTTCGACTTCTTGTAGATCGGGGTCTCGGGCGTGTTGAGGTACTTCGGCCCGTTGTCGTCGTCGTAGAGCTTGCGAGCGCCGAAGCCGACGATGTCGCCGGACACGTCGCGGATCGGCCACATCACGCGGCCGCGGAAGCGGTCCATCGGGCCGCGGCGGCCTTCGCTGGCCAGCCCCGACTTGATGATCTCGGCGTCGGAGAACTTCTTGTCGCGCAGATGGCGGACTAGGTGCTCCCAGCCCTGCGGTGAATAGCCCACGCTGAAGTGCTTCGCGGCGTCGGCGTCGAACCCGCGTCCGGCCAGGAAGGCGCGGGCGGTCTCAGCCTCGGGGGTGTGCAGCTGTTCGGTGAAGTACGCGGCGGCGACCTTGTGCGCCTCGACCAGGCGGGTCCGCTCGCCCTGCTGGCGGCCGGGGGTGTACCCGCCCTCTTCGTACCGCAGCTGGATGCCGACCTGCCCGGCCAGGCGCTCGATCGCTTCGGCGAACGACAGGTGGTCGACCTTCATCACGAAGTCGACGACGTCGCCGCCCTCCTGGCAGCCGAAGCAGAAGTAAAGGTTCTTCGCCGTGCTGACGTTGAAGGACGGGGACTTCTCGTCGTGGAAGGGGCACAGCCCCTTCAGATTGCCGCCGCCCGCGTTGCGCAGCTGGAGGTGTTCACCCACGACGTCTTCGAGGTGCGCGGCATCGCGGACCGCCTTGACGTCCTCATCCTTGATCCGACCTGCCACGACGGCGAGTCTACGGGGCGCCGCCGACGGCCGGACCGAAGGCGGGTCAGAGCTTGTGGACGAACACGTAATGCGGTCCGCTGGGCGGGACGTCGAACTCTTCCCCGACCATGGTGAAGCCGAGTTTCGTGTAGAAGCCCGCGGCGCTCGTCCGGCCGTTGCAGTAGACGTACGCGCCACCCTCCTTCGCGCACTCCTCCAGTCCCTGGCGGACCAGGGCGAGGCCGTAGCCCGCGCCGCGGACGGCGGGGTCGGTGCCCATGCCGCGGAAGCGGAAGGCGGGCCGGCCCTCATAGGGCTGGGGGAAGAAGGTGACGCAGCCGACGAGGTTGTCGGCGTCGTCGTACGCCGCGAGGTGGAAGGTGTCGGCGAGGCCGTCCTCGGGGTAGACGGCCGCTTCGCGCGGCAGTCCGGTGCGCAGCACCGCCCAGCGCAGTTCGAAGATCTCGTCGACTGCGGCCCGTTCGATGCGCATGTGCTCTCCCTCGCCCGTTACTTGGTGCTCCCGATCCTGCCAGACGCGTCAGGGCGTCAGTCGGCGGTGCAGTGCCAGTGCGGCGGCGTCGGTGAGCGAGGCGACCTGGTCGACGATGACCCGCAACCGGGCAGCGTCGTCGCCGGCTGCGGCGTAGTCCTCGCGCAGGGCCGGGTCCAGGACTTCAGGGGCGTGCTCGGTGATCAGTCCGACGAGGTCGGCGACGGTCTGGTGCTGGCGGGCGCGCAACCGGGCCGCGTCGGGGCGGGCCATGACGTACCGCGCGGTGACGGCCTTGAGCAGGGCGCATTCGAGGCGGACGGCGTCGGGGACGATCAGCTCGGCCGCGTACCTCGTCCCCGGGAGGGGGCCGAACCGCTCGCGGGTGGCCTGTTCGGCGCTGCGGCAGAACCGGCCGATCAGGCTGCTGGTGGTGTTCTTCAGCCGGGCTTGGGCGCGGCGGCTGCCGTCGTACGCCCCGGGCCAGCACTCCCACGTCTGGAGGCGGGTCAGTGTCTCGTCGAGCTGCTCCGGGCTGGTGCCCTCGGCATAGCGCTCGATGGTGAGCGCGAAGAGTTCGGTGCGCTCGTGGGTGTCGGTCAGCTGTGCCGGGTCCAGGCGTCCGGAGACGATGGCGTCCTCCAGGTCGTGGACGCTGTAGGCGACGTCGTCGGCCCAGTCCATGACTTCGGCCTCCATGCAGCGCCGGTTGTCCGGAGCTCCTTGGCGGATCCAGTCGAAGACCGGTCGGTCGTCCTCGTACGCGCCGTACTTGGTGGTCCCGGCGCGGCGCGGCCAGGGGTATTTCAGGACGGCGTCCAGGGTGGCCCGGGTGAGGTTGAGGCCCAGGCTGCGCCCTTCGCCCTCCTCGGTCGGCGGAGCGAAGGTCTTGGGTTCGAGGCGGGTGAGCAGGCGCAGGCTCTGGGCGTTGCCTTCGAAGCCGCCGCAGGGCTGGGCCGCGGCGGCGAGGGCGTCTTCGCCGGTGTGCCCGAAGGGCGGGTGGCCCATGTCGTGGGCCAGGCAGGCCGTCTCGACGAGGTCGGGGTCCAGGCCGAGGGCCAGGCCCAGTTCGCGGCCGACCTGCGCGCACTCCAGGGAGTGGGTGAGCCTGGTGCGGGGGCTGTCCTGCACCCCGGGGCGGCCTTCGCCGGGGTCGACGACCTGTGTCTTCCCGGCCAGCCGGCGCAGTGCGGCCGAGTGGAGGACGCGGGCCCGGTCGCGTTGGAAGTCGGTGCGGCCCGGCCGTTTGCCGGGTTCGGTCAGGCGGCGCGTCCGAGCGTGTTCGTCGTACCCGTGGTCGTCGTGCTTCTGCTGCTGCGGGGACGCCTGTGGTGCCATGCGACCAGGTTAGGACCCTGCGGCGACATTGGAACGCGGGTCACCGCAGTCCGGCGAGTTTGCTGCGCAACTGCAGCACGGCCTTGGTGTGGATCTGGCAGGTCCGGGACTCGGTGACGCCTAGGACGTGGCCGATCTCAGACAGGGTGAGGCCTTCGAAGTAGTAGAGGGTGACGACGGTCTTCTCCCGCTCGGGCAGGTTGTTGATGGCCCGGTTGAGCAGGTGTCGCATCTCGCGGGACTCGGCCACCGTGACGGGGTTGTCCGCGGTGGTGTCCTCAAGGGTGTCGACGAGGCTGAGCCGGTCGCCGCTCTCCGAGCCGACGTGCAGTATCTCGTCCAACGCCATGACGTTGACCAGGGACAACTGACTGAAGATGGTGTGCAGGTCTTCGAGCTTGATGCCCATCTCGGCGGCGACTTCGGTGTCGCTGGGGCTCCGGTGGAACTTGCCTTCGAGGGTTGTGTACGCCTGTTCGACGTTGCGGGCCTTCTGCCGCACCGACCGGGGGATCCAGTCGAGCGCGCGCAGCTCGTCGATGATCGCGCCGCGGATCCGGCTGATCGCGTAGGTCTCGAACTTGATCGCCCGGTCCAGGTCGAACTTCTCGATCGCGTCGATCAGTCCGAAGATGCCGTAACTGACGAAGTCCGCCTGGTCGACGTTCGCCGGCAGGCCGACGCCCACCCGTCCCGCGACGTATTTGACCAGGGGTGAGTAGTGCAGGATGAGCTGTTCCCTGAGCCGCGGTTCACCCGTGCTCTTGAACTCGCTCCACAAGGCGTCCAGAGCGCGGCTGGGATCACTGTCGCCGCTGGTGCCGCCGGCTGTCCGGGCAGCCCGCAGGGGCGCCCCGCGGGACGGGATCACGCGAGGCGTGGCCTCGCGGGACAGGGCCGTGGTGGTGCCTTCACGCCCTGGGATGTGCTTGGGCATAGGTTGCCTTGAGTCGTTCGACCGAGACGTGAGTGTAGATCTGGGTGGTCGTGAGCGTAGCGTGACCAAGCAGCTCCTGAACGCTACGAAGGTCCGCGCCTCCCTCGATCAAGTGAGTCGCGGCGGCGTGCCGCAACCCGTGCGGACCGGTGTCGGGGGTCCCGGGCACAGCGGCGGCCCGAGCGTGGACGAGGGTGCGGACGGCCCGCTGGTCGAGGCGTCCGCCGCGGCTGCCGAGCAGGAGCGCGGGGCCGCTTTTCCCGGTCAGCAGCAGCGGCCTGCCCAGCCGGAGCCAGGCTTCGACGGAACGCACCGCCGGGAGCCCGACGGGCACCGTGCGCTCTTTGCCGCCCTTGCCCACGACCCGGACGACCCGGCGTTCCAGGTCGAGGTCGTCGACGTCCAGACCCACCAGCTCGCCCACCCGCACACCGGTGGCGTAGAGCAGTTCCAGAGCCGCGCAGTCGCGTAGCGCGACCGGCCCCCTGTCTCCTTCCTGTGACTGTTCCAGCAGGTCACGGGCCTGGTCCTGACGTAGGACCACGGGTAGCGGACGTCCGGCCCGGGGGGTGGCCAGGCCCGCTCCGGCGTCGGCTTCCGCCAGTCCGGCGCGGGTCAGCCAGGCGGTGAACGCACGCGCGGCGGCGGCTCTGCGGGCGATCGTGGTGCGGGCCCTGCCGGTCGTGGTGAGCCGTGCCAGCCAGCTGCGCAGGACCGCCAGACCGATCTCCGAAGGCTCGGTGACACCCGTCCGGCGGGCGTGTTCGAGGAGACCCGCGATGTCACCGGTGTACGCCCGGACCGAGTGCGCGGACAGGCCGCGCTCAGCACTGAGGTGGTGGGCGAAACGTGCTGCGGCGTCCGCGAGCGCGGGTGGCAGAGGGATGTCCGCCGGGACCTGGTGCGGGCTTGGATTCGCGTTTGCCATTCACCCACCGTGATCACTCCTTGGAGTGGCGTCAAGGACCCCGGAAGAGTGGTGGCATCTCCGCCAACCCCCTGTGGTGTGTTCAACAAGCCCTCGGCCCACCAGGTCGGCGAGGTGGTGGTGGACTGCGGTCAGCCCGACAGCGGCCGCACGGGCCGCTTCCCCGGCCGTCACACCGGGCGGCACCCCCGCCCCGTCGCGGGCCGGCCGGAGCAGTGCGGGCGGGACCGCCTCCAGGACCCTGGCCGTCTCCGGGCCGAGATGGTCCCTGGCGTAGACCGGCCCGCGCAGCTCCGGGGCGAGGTCGTCGCCGATGAGCCCGACGTGTTCGATGATCTCCGCAGCGTCACTGACCAGGCAGGTCCCCTCCTCCCGGAGCAGTTGGTGCACTCCCGCCGAGGCGGCTGAGGTGACCGGGCCCGGCACGCCCATCAGCAGGCGGCCGAGTTTCTGTGCCCGGCGGCCGGTGGACAGCGCGCCGCTGCGCAGCGCGGCTTCGACGACCACGGTGCCGCGGGTGAGCGCCGCGATGAGTCGGTTGCGTTCGATGAACCGGTAGCGCGTGGGGTTCTGGCCCGGTGGGAGTTCGCTGAGCAGCAGTCCGGTCTCCGCGATCCGGCCGAGCAGGTTCTCGTGGCCGCGGGGGTAGGCCGTGTCGATGCCGCAGGCGAGGATCGCCACGGTGGTGCCGTCGGCGACCAGGCAGCCCCGGTGGGCCGCCCCGTCGATGCCGTACGCGCCGCCTGACACGACGGTCCAGCCGCGTTCGGCCAGGGTCGCGCACAGGTCCGCGGCGACATGCAGGCCGTAGTCGGTGCACGCGCGGGAACCGACCACCGCTACCGAGCGCAGGGCCGTGGGGCGCAGGGGCTGCGCGCCCCGCACCCACAGGCCCAGGGGGACCCGGTGGGCGAGATCGTCGAGCTGGGTCGGCCAGTCGGAGCCGCCAGGCACCAGGAACCGGGCGCCGACGGCCGCCGCCCGGTCCAGGTCGGCCTGCGGCGGCGGGCCGCCGAGCCGGACCCGGTAGCCGGCCGGGTCGCGGCGGGACATCTCGGGTGGGAGCGGGCCGCCGCCGCGGATCGCCTGGTAGACGGCCAGCGGGCCGTGTGCGGCGACCGCCTTGCCCAGGGCTGCGTCGCCGGGTTCGCTCAACCGGGTGAGGGCGGCCCTGGCGAGGAAGTGTGCGTCGTCCACTGGTCACGCTCCAGCCAGTGCGCCGCGGGAGAAGCCGGTGCGCAGTTCGAGGGCCGCGTCCAGGTCACCCTTGTCGGGACGGTGGTGTCCGCGCAGGTCGGCGATGGTCCAGGCGACCCGCAGGACGCGGTCCAGGCCGCGGGCGGTCAGTCGGCCGCGTTCGAGGTCGCAGGCAGCGGTGGCCAGCGCGTCGGGCGCGACCGTCCATCGGGTCCGCAGCTCCCGTCCGGGGACTTCGGCGTTGGTCCGCCACGGGGTGTCCTGGAAGCGGCGCGCGGCCCGCTGCCGGGCTTCCAGGACCCGGGCCGCTACGACTGCGGTGCTCTCCCCGCTGCCCTCCGGCGCGAGGAGTTCGGCGCGGGACACCGGGTCGACCACGACCCGCAGGTCGATACGGTCGAGGAGCGGACCCGACAGCCTGCCCAGGTATTTGCTGCGCATCACCGACGAGCACGTGCAGTCCACACCCTTGCCCGCGTACTGCCCGCAGGGGCACGGATTCGCCGCCAGGACGAGCAGGAAACGCGCCGGAAAGCGCAGCGTCGCGGCGGAGCGGGCGATCACCACGGTGCCGGACTCCAGGGGCTGCCGCAGTGCGTCCAGGACCCGGCCGCTCATCTCCGGGGCCTCATCGATGAACAGCACGCCGTGGTGTGCCAGGGAGACCGCGCCGGGGCGCGGCATGCCGTTGCCGCCGCCGACGATGGACGGGATGGTCGCCGAGTGGTGCGGTGCGCAGTACGGCGCCCGGGTGACCAGTGGCCGGCCGACGGGCAGTGTCCCGGCGACCGAGTGCACCGCGCTGACCTCCAGGGCGGCGGCGCCGTCGAGCGGCGGCAGCAGTCCGGGCAGGCGTTCGGCGAGCATCGTCTTCCCCGCGCCGGGCGGGCCGAGGAGGTAGAGGTGGTGTCCGCCGGCCGCGCACACCTCCAGTGCCCGGCGTGCCCTGTGCTGCCCGGCGACGTCGGACAGGTCCTGGTAGGCCGCGCCCGGCGCCGTGCTGAGCACCCCGGACATCACTGCCGGGTCAGGGCCGCAGCCGATGTCGGTGACGGCGGGCGGTTCGTCGGGGACTTCCGTGCCGCGCAGCAGCGCGAGCAGGTGGCGCAGGGACCTGACAGCCAGCACTTCGACTCCGGGGACCAGTGCGGCCTCCACGGCCGCCTGTTCCGGCACGACGACGGTACGGGCGCCCCCGAGCGCGGCGGCCATCACGCAGGGCAGCACCCCGCGGACCGGTCGCAGCCGCCCGTCCAGTCCGAGTTCGCCGATCATCACCAGGTCGGCGATGTCCTTCGGGTCGATGTCACCGGCGGCGGACAGGACCGCGCAGGCGATGGCCAGGTCGAAGCCGCTGCCGGTCTTGGGCACCCCGGCCGGGGACAGTCCCACCGTCAGGCGTTTTTGCGGCCACTCTTCTCCCGAGTTGACCACCGCCGCCCTGACCCGGTCCCGGGATTCGGAGAGGGTCCGGTCCGGCAGGCCGACCAGGGTGAAGGTGGCGACGCCCGGTTCGAGGTCGGCCTGGACCTCGACCAGGACGCCGTCTACGCCGAGCAGCGTGACCGAGCGGGTACGGGCGAACCCCATCAGCAGGCCCCCCGTACGTGCTCCACCGCGGCGGCCCCGGCCTTCGCGCAGACGACGGCGACCAGGTCGATCCGTACGTCACCGTCCTGCGGCAGCGCGCCCGGGTGCCCGGTCAGCCACAGGCCCGCGAGCAGCCGCAGCCGTCCGGCCTTGGCCGGCCCCACCGCCGCGCACGGGTGTTCGTACACCGTGCCGCTGCGGGTCTTGACCTCACAGACCACCAGGGTGGCCCCGTCCCTGGCCACGATGTCGATCTCGCCGTCGCGGCAACGCCAGTTGCGGTCGACGACCTCCATGCCCTGTGCGGTCAGATACCTGGCCGCGACCCGCTCGCCGAACTGTCCGACGGCGTCCGTCCGTGCTCCCATGACACCACCTCCGCACCCGACGATGTCGTGCGGGAACGGAGGAGGCGGACAGGTTACCGACCAGTTGTGGATAAACCCGGACTGTGGACAACACGTTCACCCGGACAGGGGATTGCGGATCCGTACGAAAACACTCAGTTCAACTCCCGGTCACGTTCCGAAGCCCTTTCCGTCCTCCGGAAGTTCGAACTCGCTCTTGGTGAGCTCCTCCACGTTGACGTCTTTGAACGTCAGCACCCGCACGTTCTTCACGAAGCGCGCGGGACGGTACATGTCCCACACCCATGCGTCAGCCATCGACAATTCGAAGAACACCTCGCCGTCGGCCGACCGCACCTGCAGGTCGTACTGATTGGTGAGATAGAACCGCCGCTCGGTCTCGATCACATATCTGAACAGACCGACCACGTCGCGGTACTCGCGGTAGAGCTGCAGCTCCATCTCGGTCTCGTACTTTTCGAGATCCTCTGCACTCATGTGCCGCCCCTCGCTGGTCGAGCAAAGCAAGCTGTACCTGTGGGTCAGCCGAGCCGGACTCCGCCCGGCATCACACAACCGTGTCGCACAACATTGTGTACCCGGGGAACACTCCCGATCCTGCGGGTCAATTCCAGCGTTCGAACGGTTCGTCGATCCGCTCCCCGGCCAGGAACCGGGGCAGGTAGTCCGGCAACGTCCCCGGATAGAACCGGGCATCCCCGGCTGTGATCTCCGCAACCGTCCACCAGCGGAGCGCGGTGTACTCCTCCAGTTCCTGCGGCTCCCAGCCCGACCGGTCGAGCAGTTCCGGAGCGCTGTCGGCGATCTCCACCCGGACCACCAGTTCGTGCTGGACGCGGCGTTCGCCGTACCGGATCCACGTCACGCTGCGCCGCCACATCGGGGGTCCCACGCGTGCCGGGTCGATCCGCAGGCCGGTCTCCTCGAAGAGTTCACGGACTGCGGTCTCCACGTAGGTCTCCCCCGGGTCGACACCGCCGCCGGGCAGGTCCCACCACACCGGGACCGCTTCGGTCGGCGCCTCCGCCCGGATCAGCAGCACCTTGCCCTCGCGGTCGACCACGACCACTCTGACCGCGGGGCGTACGAGATCGGCCTGGAAGTCGGCCGGATAGTCCGGCACGGGACCTGGCACCTGGACCGGCCAGGGACCGGCTCCGGAATCGGTCGTGTCAGTCATAGCCCGATTCTTCCCGCCCCCGGAAAACAGCAACGGCCCGGTCATGCGCTACACGCACAAACCGGGCCGTGACCGTCGTCACTCCACTGTTCCCCCGCGGCTACGCGTCCGCGGCGCGCTTCCAGCGACGGCGCATCAGTACCAGCGGGACCGCGCCGACCAGGCCCATAGCCATCGGGCCGCTGGAGACGATGCCGGCGGCCAGGCCCTTCTGTTCGAAGGTCGACGGCACACCCAGACCGTGGATCCGGCCCAGCGGCCACACGACACTGAACGCCCGGCCGACCACCTGGTCCTTGTCGACCGTGCCCATGCCCGGATCGTTCATGTGGTAGCGGGAGTCCGAGGAGTTGGCCCGGTTGTCACCCATCACCCAGATCCGGCCCTTGGGCACGGTGACCGAGAAGGCGATGTCCGAGGGCCGGACGTTCTTCTTGAGGTAGGGCTCGTCGAGCGGCACCCCGTTGACCAGGACCCGGCCCTGCGCGTCGCAACAGGTGATCGTGTCGCCGCCGACGCCGATGACCCGCTTGATCAGGTCCTTCTCGCTCGTCGAAGGCATCAGGCCGACGAAGGAGAGACCCTTCTGCATGCCCCGGACCACCGCGTTGTCGGACTGCTCCGGGTCGCCGTTCAGCCAGCCGCCCGGATCCTTGAACACCACGACCTGGCCGCGCTCGGGTTCGGCCCCGAACCACGGTGAGAACTTGTTCACCAGCACCCGGTCGCCGACCTTGATGGTGTCTTCCATCGACTCCGACGGGATGGAGAACGCCTGCACCAGGAACGTCTTGATCAGCAGCGCGAGGACCAGGGCGATGCCCAGGAGGAGTGGCAGTTCCTTCCAGAAGGAACCCTTCTTCTGCGGTTTGCGGGCCGGCTTCCCGGCCGGCACCTCGTCGTCGGTCCCCGCCGCGGCGGTTCCGTCCACGACCGTTCCGTCCACGACCGTTCCGTCCACGACCGTTCCGTCCACGGCGCCTCCGCCAGGCGTAGTGCCCTGGGCGGGCGTGGTGCCCTTGGCCAGCGGGACATCCCCGCCAGGCCTGGTGTCCGCGGCGGCGTCCGCACCGCTGACGTCCACCGGGTCGGCGGGCCTGTCGGTCCGACCCGGAGAGGTCGGCCCACGGCCGTACTCGTCGTTCTCGTCCACCGACCGCGCTCCGATCACAGCATCAACCCCACGGCGTCTCCTCGACTGTGCTTTACCCCGCGCAAAGTCACGTGTGCCCCGACGCGTCGTCGTTCCGCTACGACGTCGCCGGAGTGTGACCGTACGGCGAAAAAACTTCAGTGCACCCGAACGCCGTGGCTTGCCCAAGGGGTTCCCTGTGGCGTCCGTCAGGAACGTCCGGGCAAGCCCCGGCGTGAGCGTACACGTCTGAGCAGCGATACCACCGGAACGGCGCCCGCCACCGGCATAACGAACGAAAGGCCCGCTGGAGTCGCAACTGTCGGCAGGTTCTCTTCCCTTTCCGTGGAATTTACGGTGCCTTGAGGCTTCCTCGACACGTTCCCGAACGTCCGTGGAACCGGGAGGCGGTGTATCCGGCCGATCGGCCAGCCGACCAGGACGGCCCGGCCCACCACATCGTCCACCGATACCGTCCCTTCGAACGGCTTGTCCATGTGTGCCCGGGAGTCCCCGGAATCACTGCGGTGGTCGCCCATCACCCACAGTCGCCCGGCCGGAACGTGGATGGTGAACCGCTGGGTTGACGGATCGTCACCAGGGAAGAGGTACGGCTCGTCGAGCGCCGTCCCGTTCACCGTCACGCGCCCCGCGGTGTCGCAGCACACCACCGTGTCGCCGCCGACCCCGATGACCCGCTTGATCAGGTCCTGTTCATCGTCGGACGGGAGCAGCCCGATGAACACCCCGGCCTGCTTCAACTGCTTGAGGACGGGTGGCGGATCCCCCGCCGACTTGCGCCCCAGCCAACCACCGGAGTCGCGGAAGACCACGATCTGCCCCCGCTCGGGCTTCACCCCGAACCACGGCGAGAACTTGTTCACCACGACCCGGTCGCCGATCTTCGCGGTGTTCTCCATCGACCCCGACGGGATGAAGAACGCCTGCACGAGGAACGTCTTGATCAGCAGCGCGAGGACAAGCGCCGTCACCACAAGCAGCGGCAGTTCGCGCATCAACGACCGGGGCGTCCCATCGTCCCTGCGGCGTCGCCGCCGGCCGCCGTGGGAGACCGCCTGCGGCGGAAGGTCAAGACCATCCGGGCGTACGGTCCGCTGCGCCGCAGCGTCCTGCCCACCGGGGTCCCGCCGCGCGCCGCCCGGACCCGCGACCCGGGGTTTGCCCCTCTTACCCACGCCGGCCCGCCGCCGGTTCCCCAGCCGCCATGGGCTTCTTAACCAGCACGGTTTTCTTAACCACCGGAGACGCCGCCGAGCCGGCCGAACGGCCAGACGACCCATTCGACACGGCCGATGACGTTGTCCACTTCGACCATCCCGCCACCCGGGTCGCCCAGGTGCGCGCGTGAGTCAGCCGACTTCTCCCGGTGGTCCCCCATCAACCAGATCCTGCCCTTGGGGACGACCACGTCGAACACCACATCGGAAGGGACGTTGCCCGGGTAGAGGTACTTCGTCTCCTCCACCGGCACCCCGTTGACGAGGATCCGGCCCTGTGCGTCACAGCACTTGACGCGGTCTCCGGCCACCCCGATCACACGTTTGACGAAGTTGTCGTCGTCCGGAGAGGTCAGGCCGAACAGTGCCCCGGCCCGGTCGAACAGGGAGGGCTGGGAGGTGTCGGCGGAAGTGAACGTGCCCCTGCCGTCGAAGACGACCACGTCACCGCGCTTGATGTCGCCGAAGCGGTACGCGAGCTTGTTGACCACGACCCGGTCCCCGACGTGGAGGGTGTTCTCCATCGAGCCGGAGGGGATCAGATAGGGCTGCGCGACGAACAGGTTCACGACGGTCACGACCAGCACACCGACGAGGAGCAGGAACGGCAGTTCCACCCAGGCCGGCCAGCGCGGGGACGGGGGTGGGGTGGCGGCGACCACGTCGTCGTCAACATCGACGTCAGCGTTGTCCTCAGCGTCCGGGGACTCCGCGGGACCGGACTCTCCAGGACAGCCCCCCGCAGGACCGGACTCGACGGACTTCTGCCACGCGACGGACCCGGGTGCCTTCAACCGGTGGACCGTGACCGGCTCCTCCACCGCGGGTTCCGGCTCGACGGTCTCCGCTTCCGCAGGCCCCGGCTTCGTGTTGTCCTTCGCCGAGGAGACCGGAACCGGTATGGGCGCCGGCTCCGGACCCTCGGCGTTACCGGCTTCTTCCCCCGTGGCCTGCTCGATAACGACAACCGGCCGTGACTCCGCGGCCCCGTTCGACGGGGTAGGTGTGGAGGAGTCCTCCACTGCGGAGCCACGGCCGGTGGCGTTGTTCTCGTTCTTCTCATCCATTACGGACGAGCGTAGCGGGAGAGTGTTCGACTTCCCCCGCTGGGCACTGCGATGTCCTCGGGTCAGCGGCCCGTGATCGGGTCGCGCTTCTCCTTGATCTTCGCAGCCTTGCCGTGCAGGTCGCGCATGAAGTAGAGCTTCGCGCGACGGACGTCACCGCGGCTGACCAGCTCGATCTTCTCAAGGATCGGGGTGTGCACCGGGAAGGTGCGCTCGACGCCGATGCCGAAGCTGACCTTGCGGACCGTGAAGGTCTCACGGACGCCGGCGCCCTGGCGACGCAGCACGAAGCCCTTGAAGACCTGGATACGCGAGCGGTTGCCTTCGATGACGCGAACGTGGACGTTCAGCGTGTCACCGGGACGGAAGTCCGGGATGTCGCTCCGCAGGGAGGCGGAGTCGATCGTGTCGATGATGTTTGCCATGCTCGCGTCACTTCCTCACGAGTGCCACAGGTCACCCGCGAAAACTAGAATTCCGAAGAAGGGGTGTTGCCGGCCCTGCGGTACGGCACTCCCCCTGGGGCAGGAGCACCCGCCGGACCATGACTCAGGCGCTGCGTTGAAGTGGCGTCGGCACGTGAGCGAAGCGCTGTGAATAACAGCTGCTCCGCAGCGGGTGACAAAGCCAGCACACAGCCCAAATTCAATACGGTCCAGGGCAGGACGTAGGGCAACAGCTGTTCATTCTGCCATAGCAGCGGGGACGTACCTAAACCGGCCGTCGGCACCGGGCGTCCAGCCCAGTTCGGCGAGCAGTTTCCGGTCGTGCTTGTCGGTGCGTCCGACCGTCCACCGCTCAAGCAGGTCGGGGCGCCGGGCAGCGGTGCGCCGCAGCGCCTCGTCCCGTCGCCACCGGGCGATGGCGCCGTGGTTCCCGGAGGTGACCATCGACGGCACCTCGTGCCCGCGCCACGCGGCCGGCTTGGTGTAGACCGGCCCTTCGAGCAGGTTCTCCATCGCGCCGGGCGCGAACGAGTCGTCCTGGAAGGAGACCGCGTTGCCCAGCACGCCGGGCAGCAGCCGGGCGACGGCCTCGACCATCACCAGCACCGCGACCTCGCCGCCGGCGAGCACGTAGTCCCCGATGGAGACCTCGTCCACGCGCATGCGACCGGCCGCTTCGTCCATCACCCGGCGGTCGATGCCTTCGTACCGCGCTGGGGTGAAGAGCAACCACGGCTCAGCGGCCAGCTCGACGGCCAGCTCCTGGGTGAAAGGACGCCCCGACGGAGTCGGCACGATCATCCTTGGCCGGGCTCCAAGCGCTGGGGGGTCGGCCGGCTGTGAACCACAGCTGCTACGCAGCGGGGCCGCGCCCTCCGGTCCCGCTCCTTCGCTGCGCTCAGCCGCCTCGCGTGCGAAGCGCCCCGCGCCCTGGGCCAGCACGTGGTCCAGGGCCTCGCCCCACGGCTCGGGCTTCATGACCATGCCGGGGCCGCCGCCGTACGGGCTGTCGTCCACGGTGTGGTGGACGTCGTACGTCCAGTCCCGCAGCTGGTGCAGGTGGACGTCGATGATGCCCTTGGCCCGCGCCTTGCCGACCAGGGACAGGTCCAGCGGAGCGAGGTACTCGGGGAAGATCGAGATGACGTCGATCCTCACTCCGAGGGCTCTTCCTCGTCACGCGAACCGGCGGTCTCAGCCTCAAGCGGGTTGATCAGGCCGGGCGGCGGGGTGATGAGCACCCGCTGCTCGTCCAGGTCGATCTCCGGGACGATCTCCTCGACGAAGGGGATCATGAGTTCGCGGCCGTCCGGCGTACGGACGATCAGCAGGTCCTGCGACGGCAGGTGGGCGACCTCGGCGATCCGGCCGACGACGGTGCCGTCCTCCAGGACCACGTCGAGGTCCACCAGCTGGTGGTCGTAGAACTCGTCCTCATCCTCGGGGAGGTCCTCGGGGTCGACCTCCGCGATGAGCAGGACGTTGCGCAGCGCCTCGGCCTGGGTACGGTCGTGCACGCCTTCGAAGACCAGGAGCAGACGGCCGCTGTGGACCTTGCCCGAGGCGATGGTCAGCGGTCCCGCCGACGCCGGTTCGGTCATCAGCACGGCACCGGGGCCGAGCCGCAGCTCCGGCTCGTCGGTGCGGACCTCGACGGTCACCTCACCCTTGATGCCGTGGGCACGGCCGATACGGCCGACGACAAGCTGCACTGTGCTACTTCTTCCTTGAGGTCCTGCGGGGTTCTTCGAGGTTGTTCCTGAAAACGACGAACGGCCCCCCGCGTCGGTCTCGCAACCGACCCGAGGGGCCACCCGTACTCAAACCTGCTGTGCTTCAGCGCACCTCGTCGACATCGACGAGGTCGACGCGGACGCCACGCCCGCCGAGTGCGGTGACGACCGTTCGCAGCGCTTTGGCGGTGCGGCCCCCACGTCCGATGACCTTTCCCAGGTCGTCGGGGTGGACACGCACCTGAAGGACACGTCCGCGACGTAGGTCGCGTTCGCTCACCTGGACGTCGTCCGGGTGCTCAACGATGCCCTTCACCAGATGCTCGAGGGCTTCCTCGAGCACGGTCAGCCCTCGCTCGCGGGGGTCTCAACGACCTCGGCGGGAGCCTCTGCGACGACGGGAGCCTCAGCCTCGGCGACCGGAGCCTCCTCAGCCTTCTTCTCGGACTTCTTCTTCGGCGTGGTGGCGCCGTCCTTCGGCTCGTCCATGGCTTCCTTGGCGGCAGCCTCGAACAGCGACTTCTTGTCGGCCTTGGGGGCGGCGACAAGCAGCGGGGCCGGGGCCGGCAGGCCCTTGTACTTCTGCCAGTCACCGGTCAGCTTGAGGATGACGGCACACGGCTCGGTCGGCTGCGCGCCGACACCCAGCCAGTACTGCGCACGCTCAGAGTCGACCTCGATGCGCGAGGGGTTCTCCATCGGGTGGTAGATCCCGATTTCCTCGATCGCGCGGCCGTCACGCTTGGTGCGCGAGTCGGCGATGATGATGCGGTAGTGGGGCGAACGAATCTTGCCCAGGCGCTTCAGCTTGATCTTGACTGCCACGAGAGTGGTGTCTCCTGAAATCTCAACGTGATTGAGCAGCCGTCCCGCAGGTGGGGAAACACATCGCGGTCGACTGCTCTATGGACACGGAGACATAAGGAGAGAGGGTCCAGCATGCTCCGGGTACTCAGCGGTCCATTCTGCCAGATGTTCACCCGTACGACTAACCACTCTGCTTTTGGGCTGTTCTTAAGCCGGGCTCCAAGCGCGGGCTGTTCTTAAGCCGGGCTCCAAGCGCGGGCGTCATCCTCCCGCCGCCTTCGCTTCGCTCAGGCGTCGCTCGGCGCCCGCGCGTCGCCCGGAAAAGACTGCGTCCTCCGGACGCGCTCGGGACGCTGCGCGCCCTCGCCTCGTCGTGGGACCGCCGGGACGCTACGCGCCCTCGCCTCGTCGTGGGACCGCCGGGACGCTGCGCGCCCTCGCCTCGTCGTGGGACCGCCGGGACGCTGCGCGCCCTCGATCCGTGGTGGGGCTGCCGGGACACTCCACGCACCTCGCTCCGTGGTGGGGGCTGGCGCGTTTCGCTCCCCTCACCTCACGGTGGTGGAGCTGCGGCGCTGCGCGCCCGTTGCCCCGCACGGGGATCAGGGCGCGCGGCGCGTCTCAGTAGGCGCGGGACGCGATCGCGGTGACGCCCGGCTGGTCGTCGTCCGTCGGGACGCTGCCGTCCTCGGCGACCAGACAGCGCACGGTGACGCCCTGCTTGGCCAGTTCGGCCTCTCCCGCCTCACCGAGGTCGGCCCACGGGATGCGGGCCCAGCCGGTGGCGGCGGCCTCGACGGCCTCCTCGACGTTCTTCACGTCGACGGTGCGCGAGACACGGCGCTCGGTGGACTGGGCGAGCAGCAGTGCCTGGTCCTCGTCGAGGACGGTGGCGATGGTCTGCGCGATGCCGTCGATCTGCACCGGGCTCTTGCCGCCGGCGATGCGGCGGGCGAGCATCGCGGTGCCGGCCTCCAGGTCGCGGGGGCCGATCTCCAGGCGCACGGGGATGCCCTTGAGCTCCCAGTCCACCGCGCGGCGGCCGAACGGGGTGTCCGTACGGTCGTCGACCTTGGTGCGGATGCCGGCGGCCTTGAGCACGGCGCCGATCTCGCGGACCTTGGCGACCACGGCGTCGTCACCCTTGATCGCCATGACTACGACCTGGACCGGGGCCAGGTTCGGCGGGATGCGCAGTCCGGCGTCGTCGCCGTGGGACATGATCAGGCCGCCGACCATACGGGTCGAGACGCCCCACGAGGTCTGCCAGACGAACTCCTGCTCGCCGGACGACGCGAGGTACTTCGTGTCGAAGGCCTTGGCGAAGTTCTGGCCGAGTTCGTGCGACGTGCCCATCTGCAGGGCCTTGCCGTCGCCCATCATGCTTTCGAGCGTCAATGTGTTGATCGCGCCCGCGAAGCGCTCCTTCTTGGTCTTGCGGCCGAGGACGACGTCCATCGCCAGCACGTCGCGCATGAACGCGCCGTACACATGCTCGTGGATCTTCGCCGCGAAGAGGCGGGCGTCCTCGTGCGTGGCGTGGGCGGTGTGCCCCTCCTGCCAGAGGAACTCGGTGGTCCGCAGGAAGGTGCGGGGCCGCAGTTCCCAGCGCACCACGTTGGCCCACTGGTTGATCAGCAGCGGGAGGTCCCGGTGGGACTGGACCCACTTGGAGAAGTACTCGTTGATGATCGTCTCGGAGGTGGGCCGGATGACGACCGGTTCGTCGAGCACCTTGCCGCCACCGTGGGTGACTACGGCGAGCTCCGGCGCGAAGCCCTCGACGTGCTCCGCCTCCCGCGTCAGGTACGACTGCGGGATGAGCATCGGGAAGTACGCGTTCTCGACGTCCTCAGCCTTGATGCGGGCGTCGACGTCGGACTGCATCCGCTCCCACAGCGAGTAGCCGTACGGTCGGATGACCATGGTGCCGCGGACCGGGCCCGACTCGGCCAGCTGGGCCTTGTTCAGAACGTCCTGGTACCAGCGGGGGAAGTCGTCCGCCTGCGGGGTGAGGATAGGAGCTTTTGCCATGGGGCAGATGCTACGGCCTCAGGCCCCCGCACTTCGAACCGGATTACCCCGGCCCGGCGTTGCCGGAGAGCGGGCACACGAACGAACCCCCACCGGCAAGCCGGTGGGGGTTCGCTCATCTAGCAGACTCGTGTTGCGTCAGTCCCGAATTACTGGGGGACGACGTTCGAGGCCTGCGGGCCCTTCTGGCCCTGCGTGACCTCGAACTCGACGCGCTGGCCCTCAGCGAGCTCGCGGAAGCCGTTGGTCTGAATCTCGGAGAAGTGGACGAAAACGTCCGGGCCGCCGTCGTCCTGAGCGATAAACCCGAAGCCCTTTTCGCTGTTGAACCACTTCACCGCGCCCTGCGCCATGTGCTCTCCCTCTGAGGAAAATCCGGGGCCGACACTGCGTCTACCCCAGCGTTGCGGCGGAGCATCCCCACGTTTTCCTAGGAAAACCCGGCGATTCCGCCTGCCATAAATTCCTTGGGGTGTGTCTTGCACAGCCAGGAAACCTACGACTTCAACTCGATCAGCCTAACACGCCTGCCCGGGATTGCGCTGGATCACTTTCGGCGGCACGCCGGGCCATTCCTCAGCTGTCATCGCGAAGCGTTCGTGGTCCCGCCAGGCACCGCCGAGGAACAGCATCCGGGGTGTAGTGCCTTCGTGCCGGAAACCGAGCCCGCCGGCCAGGGCGACGGATTTCGCGTTGCCCGGCTGCACGTTGATCTCAAGCCGGTGCAGGCCCAGACCCGGCCGGGCGGCGAAACAGCGGTCCACGACCAGGCCGAGTCCCTCGGCCATCCGGCCCGTTCCCGCGTAGGGGCGGTAGGCGTCGTAGCCGAGCGAGGCGTTGAGGAACCGGCCGCGGACGATGTTCGCGACGTTGACCTTGCCGACGATGCCACTGTCGGCCAGGTCCACCACCAGGAAAGTGCACAGTGCCTCGCCCTGGCGGCCGATCAGCGACGGCAGTTCGTCGGGGTCGACCGGGTTCCACACCGAGATGTAGTCGAGCGACCGGCGGACCGCGGCGGCGTAGGGCGCCACGTCTTCAGGATGCGGCGCCCGCACCCCGACGCGGTATCCCTCGGCGGTGAACAAGGGTTTGCTCACTTCTGCGGAGGCAGGAAGTTCTTGAATTCCGCCGGGAGTTCGAAGTCGGCCGGGTCGTCCGAGCCGCCGGCCGGGAGGCCGAAGGGGTTCGCGGCGCGCTCGGCGTCGCGGACGGCCTGGGCCGCCTCCTCCTGCTTGCGCTTGAGCGGGTTCCCGGACTGCTTCTTGCCCTTGGCCGCCTTGGGCTTCTTGGCCTGCTTGCCGTGGCCGCCGCCCATGCCGGGCATGCCCGGCATCCCCGGCATGCCGCCGCCCTTGGACATCGCCATCATCATCTTGCGGGCTTCGTTGAACCGTTCGAGGAGGTTGTTGACCTCGTTGACCGTGACGCCCGAGCCCTTGGCGATACGCGCGCGGCGCGACCCGTTGATGACCTTCGGGTCGTGGCGCTCGCCCGGGGTCATCGACTTGATGATGGCCGCGACCCGGTCCATGTCGCGGTCGTCGATGTTGGCCAGCTGCTCTTTCATCTGGCCCATGCCCGGGAGCATGCCGAGCAGCTTGGTGATCGACCCCATCTTCTTGACCTGCTCCATCTGCTGGAGGAAGTCGTCGAGGGTGAAGTCCTTGCCACCGCCCTGGATCTTCTGGGCGGCCTTGAGTGCGAGGTCCTTGTCGTACTTCTCCTCGGCCATCTCGATCAGGCTGAGCATGTCGCCCATGCCGAGGATGCGCGAGGCCATGCGGTCCGGGTGGAAGGCGTCGAAGTCGTCGACCTTCTCGCCGTTGGAGGCGAACATGACCTGGCGGCCGGTGATCGAGGCCACCGAGAGGGCGGCGCCGCCGCGGGCGTCGCCGTCGAGCTTGGACAGGACTACGCCGTCGAAGCCGACGCCGTCCATGAACGCCTGCGCGGTGACGACCGCGTCCTGGCCGATCATCGCGTCGACGACGAACAGGATCTCGTCCGGGCTGACCGCGTCACGGATGTCCGCGGCCTGCCGCATCATGTCGGCGTCGATGCCGAGGCGGCCGGCGGTGTCGACGATGACCACGTCGTACTGCTTGGTCTTGGCGTACTCGATCGCGTCGCGGGCGACCTTGACCGGGTCGCCGACGCCGTTGCCGGGCTCCGGGGCGAAGACCGGCACACCCGCGCGCTCGCCGACGACGGTGAGCTGGTTGACGGCGTTGGGGCGCTGCAGGTCGCAGGCCACCAGGAGGGGCGCGTGCTTCTGTGTGCGCAGCCACTTGCCGAGCTTTCCGGCGAGGGTCGTCTTTCCGGCGCCCTGGAGGCCGGCGAGCATGATGACCGTCGGGCCGTTCTTGGCGTACCGCAGCCGTCGGGTCTCGCCGCCGAGGATGCGGACGAGCTCCTCGTTGACGATCTTGATGATCTGCTGGGCCGGGTTCAGCGCACCGGAGACCTCCGTGCCGCGGGCCCGTTCCTTGACCTGGGCGACGAACTCGCGGACGACGGGCAGCGCCACGTCGGCCTCGAGCAGCGCGATGCGGATCTCCCGCGCGGTCGCGTCGATGTCGGCTTCGGAGAGCCGGCCCTTGCCGCGGAGGTTCTTGAAGGTCGCTGCGAGGCGGTCGGAAAGGGTGTCGAACACGTCGGCAGAGGTCCTTCTTGCTAGTTGTCATCGAACGACAATCGAGGACAAGGGTCGGGGCGCGTCCCAGCCTAGCCCTGATCCCCCGCACCCGGACGACGCGGGATGTGCGGTGTCCACTGTGTGTAGAGGAACGGCCGTACCCGTATGGCTGGTGGGCGGCACTCTGTGTAGTCCCCCGGTGCCCCCGCGCACCCGCCGGACGGCGGAACGACTAACCGAGACTGTCCTGCACGCTGCGCGCCAGCGCCCGCGCGGCCTCGGGGTCCAGTGGTCCCCCGTCCGCGCCGACGACGTAGAACGCGTCCACCGCGTCCGCGCCGAGGGTCGCGACCCTTGCCTGGGCGACGTTCGCGCCGCCGTCGGCGAGGGCGCGGCCGATGCGGTGCAGGAGCCCGGGGGTGTCGTGCGCGCGGACTTCGAGGACGGTGGCGTCGTCGGTCACGCCGGGCACGACGGTGACCCGGGGCGGCTGGACGCGGATGCCGCGGCGGGGGGCGTACGCGGCCTCCCGTTTGGCGAGTTTCCCCGCGACGTCGAGTCCGCCGTCGAGGGCGCGGCGCACGTCGGACCGCAGTACAGCCGGGTCGGGCAGCGCGCCGAACTCGGTTTCGACGGTCCAGACGGTGACGGCGGTGTCGCCGCTGGTCCCGACGGTCGCGGAGCGCACGGTGAGCCGGTGCAGGGCGAGCACCCCGGCGGCGAGGGACAGCAGGCCGATCCGGTCGGGGGCGGCGATGGTCACTTCGGCCCCGTAGGGCAGCGGGTCGAGTCGTACGGTCAGCCCGCGCGCGTCGAGTTCCAGATCGTCGAGGCGCACGGGTTCGGCGGGCGGCACCGGCCGCCCGGCGAAGACCGCGTGGGTCCTCCGTACGAGGTCGTCGACCAGAGCCGCGCGCCAGGTGCTCCACGCCGCCGGCCCGGTGGCCGACGCGTCCGCTTCGGTCAGGGCGTGCAACAGGTCCAGGGTGTCGGCGGTGCCCACCGTCTCAGCGAGGAACGCCGCGGTGGCGGGGTCCTCCGGGTCACGCCGGGTTGCCGTCTCCACGAGAGTGAGGTGGTGACGGACGAGTACGGCGAGGATCTCGACGTCGTCTTTCCCGAAGCCCATCCGCTGGGCGGCCTCGCGGGCGATGACCTCGCCGCTGACGCTGTGGTCGCCGGGCCAGCCCTTGCCGATGTCGTGCAGCAGCCCGGCGACCAGGAGCAGGTCGGGGCGGGCGACGCGGCGGGTGAAGTCGGCGGCCTTCAGGGCTGTTTCAACCAGGTGCCGGTCGACAGTCCAGGTGTGGACGGCGTTGCGTTGCGGGCGGTTGCGGACCCGCTCCCAGTCGGGGAGCAGCCGGTTGATCAACTGCCGGGATTCCAGGGCCTCCCAGACCACCAGGGCGTCGCGCCCCGCGCCGAGGAAGGTCGTGAAAGCCTCGCGGGCGGCGGGTGGCCACGGGTCGGGCAGCGGGGGGCACTCCACGGCGAGCCGTTCGACGGCGTGCCGGGACAGCGGCACGCCGTGCTGTGCGGCGGCGGCTGCGGCGCGCAGCAGCAGGACGGGGTCGCGGCTGGGTTTGGCGGACGCGGCCAGGACGGCCTCACCGTCGTGTTCGACCACGCCTTCGGCGAGCGGCCGGCGTTCCATGCCCCCGGCGTTGCGGTTGCGCAGGAGCCGCCGTACACCCGTCTTGCGGGCACCGAGGACTCTGTCCACCTCACGCCAGGTGACGTCGGAGGCGTAGGCCAGGACCCGGGCCGCTTCGCAGACCCGGCGCAGCAGGGTGTCCGCGTCGAGCAGACCCAGGTGCCGGGCTACGGCGTCCTGTTCCTGGAGCATGAGGCGGTCACCCCTGCGGCCGGTCACCAGGTGCAGGGCGTCGCGGATGTCGAGCAGGGTCTCGCGGGCGACCATCGGGGTGGTAGGCGATGCGGCTCCGCCGCCGAAGGACAGGGCGGTGTGCGGGGCGTCGGCGATCCAGGACGCGGAGATCGCGCGCAGCGCCTGGGCGTCGCGGAGTCCGCCGTGGGCTTCCTTGAGGTCGCCTTCGAGGAGGAAGGCGAGTTCGCCGAACCGCTCGGCGCGGTCGGTCCCGGAGGCGCGCAGTTCGGGCAGCCGGGTGGCCGATCTGGTGCGCCACGCGGACAGTGCGGCGGTCCGTACGGCCGACGTTGTCGTGTCGTCCCCGGTGATGTGGCGGCTGTCGAGGAGGCCGAGGTGGACCCGCAGGTCTTCGTCCGCGGCCCGGCGGGCTTCGTCGGGGGTGCGTACGGAGTGGTCGAGTTTCACTCCGGCGTCCCACACGGGGTAGAAGATCTTCTCGGCGAGCGCGGCGATGCCGGGGTGGCCGGTATGCAGGAGGACGACGTCCAGGTCGCTGCCGGGCGACAGTTCGCGGCGGCCGTAGCCGCCGACGGCGACCAGGGACACGCCGTGCCGCGCTTCGGCGCCGGTGTCGGCCAGGAGTGCGGCCAGCCAGATGTCGGCGGCCTCGGACAGGGCCCGGCGCCGGGCAGGGCCGGTGAGTCCCGGGTCGTCGAGCAGGTGCTGCCGGTCGCTTTTGTACTGCTCGGTGGCCGTGCTGGGCATCGCTGGCGGTCCCCGTCCTGTGCAGCAGGGGGTGGAGCGCCGGAAAGCGCTCCACCCCCTGGGTTTGTCTTCAGGTTAAAGAGCTTCAGGGCCCTTTTCGCCGGTGCGGACCCGTACGACGCTTTCGACGTTCACGATCCACGCCTTGCCGTCACCGATCTTCCCGGTGCGGGCGGCCTTGATGAGCACGTCGAGCAGTTCGTCGGCGTCCTCGTCGTCGCACAGGACCTCTATGCGGACCTTGGGCACGAGGTCGACCTGGTATTCGGCACCACGGTAGACCTCGGTGTGCCCGCGCTGGCGGCCGTAGCCCTGCGCTTCGGTGACGGTCAGACCGTGGACGCCGAAGGCCTGGAGGGCGTTCTTGACGTCGTCGAGCCGGTGCGGTTTGACCACCGCGGTGATGAGCTTCACGCTTCCACCTTCGTCTCAGCAGGGGTGTGGGACTGCGTGCCGACGCCGGTGAGGATGCCGCTGCTGCGGGTGCCGCCGACGCCGGAGTAGTCGTAGGCGGTCTCGGCGTGCTCGGCCTGGTCGATGCCGGCGGTCTCGACCTCTTCGGCGACCCGGAAGCCCATGGTCTTCTGGATGAGCGTGCCGATGATGAACGTCACGATGCCGGAGTACGCGAGGACCGCGCCGACGCCGATCAGCTGTGTGGTCAGCTGGTGCGTGCCGCCGCCGTAGAAGAGGCCCTTGGCGTCGGACTGGATGTGGCCGGTGGCCAGGAAGCCGGGGGCGATCGAGCCGATGATGCCGCCGACGAGGTGGACGCCGACGACGTCGAGCGAGTCGTCGTAGCCGAACTTGTACTTCAGGCCGACGGCCCAGGCGCAGACCACGCCGGTGAGCAGGCCGAGGCCGATCGAGCCCATGGGGCTGATCGCACCACAGGCGGGGGTGATGGCGACCAGTCCCGCGATGGCACCTGAGGCGGCGCCCAGGAGGGTGAAGTGGCCGTCGCGGAACTTCTCCAGGGCCAGCCAGCCGAGGATCGCGGCGGCGGCGGCGATCTGGGTGTTGATCGCGGCCCGCCCGGTGACGCCGTCGGCGGCGAGCCAGGACCCGGCGTTGAAGCCGAACCAGCCGAACCACAGCAGACCCGCGCCGAGCAGCACCAGCGGCAAGCTGTGCGGACGCATCGGGTCACGCTTGAAGCCGACGCGCTTGCCGAGGACGAACGTCAGGGCGAGCGCGGCGACACCGGCGTTGATGTGCACGGCGGTTCCGCCGGCGAAGTCGATGACGCCCTTCTTGAACAACCAGCCGTCGGCGGCCCAGACCCAGTGCGCGATCGGGAAGTAGACGATCGTGACCCACAGTGCGACGAAGACTGTCCACGCGGTGAATTTCGTACGGTCCGCGACCGCGCCGCTGATCAGTGCGGGGGTGATGACCGCGAAGAGCATCTGGAACAGCGCGAAGGCGGTCACCGGGATGGTGTAACCGTCCCACAGCTGGTTGAGCCCGATGTCGCGCATGCCGTACCAGTCGAAGTTGCCGACCAGTCCGCCGAACGCGTCCTTGCTGAACGCCATCGAGAACCCGAACAGCACCCACAGGACAGTGACCACGGCCAGGCAGATGAAAGACATCATCAGCATGTTCAGGACGCTCTTCACGCGGACCATACCGCCGTAGAAGAACGCCAGACCCGGCGTCATGAGCATGACCAGTGCGGCGCAAAGGAGCACGAATGCAGTGTTACCCGCGTCCATCCTGTGCCTCTTTCCACTCGTTTGGAATGTGCGAGGAACGTGTGTGGGTCCGCCGGCCGACCGGTTCCCCTCGCCCCGTCGGCGTGGTGCGGACCGCCGGGGCTTCTGTGACGGAGCTTCCTGAGTTGAGGTTTCACGTCGTGTCGCTCCGTGTTTCGACCACGTGACGCTTTCCGCACATGTGTTACCAGTTGGTGAACGGCCACTCACGCACCGAAGTGGCCTCCCACCTGACCGAACGGTCGGTTCCAAGGGCGAAAACCAGCCGTTCGGCGACCGGCCCCGGGTCGCCCGTACGGCTACGTAACGGGTGGTCGGCACGTGTGGTGTACAGGAACTGAACAGCGCCTGTAATGACCTGTCGGTCCATTGACTTTGATCGGCGGCACTGCCGTAATGAGTCCTCATGCTTGACTGACGCACCGTCACATAGACACGCGCGTGCTTTCAGTGAGCACCAGGCACTGAACGTCGCCCGACGGAGAACCAATGACGGTCCGCAGATACGACAAAGATCAGCGAGAGGGGGTGGCATCGACGTGTTGCGCCTGCTCGGCCGCAAGATCCTGCACCTGATACCGGTGCTGTTCCTGGTCACGCTCGCGACCACCGCGATGCCCGACCTCATGAAGCTGGGCGACCCGAACGCATCCCCCGTGGCGTCCATCGCCCCGCAGGACACGACTCCGCAGCAGCTGAAGGACCTGGAGAAGGAGTACGGCTACGACAAGCCGCTCCTGTCCCGCTATGTCACCTGGGTCGGCGACGCAGTCAAGGGCGACCTCGGCGAGTCCATCAAGAACAAGCAGGCCGTCACCGAGAGCATCTCGCAGCGCTTCCCGGTCACCCTGCAGCTGGCGGTGATGGCGCTGGTGATGTCCCTGGCCGTGGCCATCCCGCTGGGGATGTGGACGGCGGCCAGAGCCGGCGGCCTGGCCGACAGAGCCATCGGCGGCGTGACCTCGGGACTCCTGGCGGTCCCCACCTTCGTCAGCTCGATCCTGCTGGTCTACTTCCTCGCCACCAAGGGCAACTTCCTCAACATCCTGCCGAACAACGGGTGGAAACCCGACACGTGGGACTTCGGTCTGTTCGATGTGAAGTTCGGGCTGATGAAGTACGCCTTCCTGCCCGCGCTGGCGCTCGCGCTGGCTGAGATCCCGCAGTTCCAGCGACTGCTGCGCAGCGACATGCTGGCCACGCTCCAGCAGGACTACATCCTGACCGCGCGGGCCAAGGGGCTGTCCACCCCGTACATCCTGTTCCGGCACGCACTGCGGCCTTCGTCGTTCTCCCTGGTCACCGTGTCCGGGCTGACGCTCGGCCGGCTGATCGGCGGCACGGTGATCGTGGAGTTCTACTTCTCCTGCCCGGGCCTGGGCCAGAACATCGTCACGGCGATCCAGTCCCAGGACATGCCCATCGTGCAGGGCACGGTGGTGGTCATCGCGGTCGTCTACGTCCTGATGAACACCCTCGTCGACATCGGCTACGCGCTGCTCGACCCGAGAGTGAGGGCGCGATGAGCACCCTGCAAGCAGATCCGGCGCTGATCCGGCCGGAGAGTCCGTCGCAGGCCGCGGTCGCCAAGGGCGGGAAGCGCAAGCGGCCGAGCTGGCTGCTGTGGTTCGCGATCGTCTGGATGACGCTGATCGTCCTGGGCGCACTGTTCGCCAACCTGCTGCCGCACGACTTCCAGCGGCCGGTCGGCAAGCCGAACCTCGAACCGTTCAACACCTTCCCGGAGTTCCTCGGGTACGACGGCCTGGGCCGCAGCTCGCTGACCCGCCTCGCCCGCGGTGGCCGGGTGTCCATGACCGTGTCGTCGATCGGAGCCCTCGCCGGCATCGTCATCGGCGGTGTGCTCGGCCTTGTCGCGGCGTACTTCCGCGGCTGGGTGGAGACGGTCATCGACATCGTCTCCGACGCGCTGCTCGCGTTCCCGCCGCTGATCCTGCTGCTGACGCTGGCCTCCGCGCTTGAGCCGAGCATCTACACCATCACCATCGGGCTGGCGATCCTGACGGTCCCCGGTTTCACCCGGCTGACCAAGGCGAACGCCATCGCCCAGTCCAACCAGGAGTACGTCCTGGTGGCCAAGGCCATGGGCGCGAAGCCGAGCCGCATCATCTTCAAGGAGCTGATGCCGAACACCTTCCCGGCAGTCCTTTCGTACGCCGTCATCGTGATGGCCGTACTGATCGTCGCCGAGGGTTCACTGTCCTTCCTGTCGCTGGGGGTGCCCGCGCCCGAGCCCAGCTGGGGCGGCATCATCTACGCCCACAAGGACAATCTGGAGACGTATCCCGCGACGGTCTTCACTCCGGCCGCGGTGCTGTTCCTGACGGTCTTCTCGCTGAATGTGATCGGTGACCGGCTGCGCGCCCGTTTCGACGTACGGGAGGCCAACCTGTGAACGCCAAGCCTGTGGACGCTCAGCCTGAGAACAGCCAGCCTGTGAACGCTCTTCTGGAAGCGCGGGACCTGACGGTCCACCTCAACACCCCCAACGGCGTGCTCAAAGCGGTGGACGGTGTCTCGTTCACGCTGGAGCGCGGCAAGACGCTCGGTCTGGTCGGCGAGTCGGGTTCGGGCAAGTCGATGCTGGTCCGGTCGCTGATGGGCATCTGCCCGCCGATCGCGACCATCGGCGGCAGTGTGAAGCTCGACGGCACCGAACTGGTGGGTATGCCGCGCAAGCAGGCCCGGACGATCTGGGGCCACAAGATCGCGATGGTCTTCCAGGACCCGATGACCTCGCTGAACCCGGTGGTCCGGATCGAACGCCAGCTGACCGAGTCGATGCGGCTGCACCTGAAACTGAAGAAGAAGGAGGCCCGGGAGCGGGCCGTGGACCTGCTCAAACTGGTCGGCATCCCGTCGCCGGTCGAGCGGGCGAAGCAGTACCCGCACCAGCTGTCCGGTGGTATGCGGCAGCGGGTGACGATCGCGATGGCGCTGTCCTGCGACCCCGACGTACTGGTCGCCGACGAGGCCACCACCGCGCTCGACGTCACGGTGCAACGGCAGATCCTGGACCTCCTCCAGGAGATCCAGGCCAAGCGGGGCATGGCGATGGTCCTGGTCAGCCACGACCTGGGTGTCGTCGCCGGACGTACGGACGACATCGCGGTCATGTACGCCGGCCGGTTGGTCGAAACCTCGTCCACCGTCGGCCTGTTCGCCGACCGCAAGCACCGCTACACCGAGGCTCTGCTCGGCGCCGTGCCGCGTCTGGACGTGCCGATCGACCAGCGACCGAAGGCGATCCCGGGCAGTCCGCCGAACCTGGTGACGCTCGGGGCGGGCTGTGCGTTCGCCCCGCGGTGCCCGGCGGCGTTGGAAGTCTGCCGTACGGAGCGCCCCGAACTGACCGACGGCAGCCACCGGTTCGCCTGTCACAACCCGGTGGGTACGAAGGTTCCCCAGCTCAGCAAGGAGGCCGGCGCGTGACGGCTGTCATCGAAGAGACCGGGAAGTCCGCCGGCGCGGAAACGTTGTTGCAAGTCGAAGGGCTGGTCCAGCAGTTCCGGGTGCCCGGCGGCGTCGTCAACGCGGTGGCCGGGGTCAGTTTCACCCTGGGCCGCGGCCGGACGCTCGGCCTGGTCGGCGAGTCCGGCTGCGGCAAGTCCACGCTGGCCCGTGCGGTCGTCCAGCTGACGAAGCCCACGTCGGGTTCGGTGCTGTTCGACGGTGCGGAACTCACCAAACTGAGTAAGAGTCAGCTGCGCGACGCCCGCCGCCGCATCCAGATGGTGTTCCAGGACCCGGTCTCCGCGCTCAACCCGCGCCGGAAGATCAAGGACATCGTCGCCGAGGGCCTGGTCATCGCCGGGGTCCCGGAGGCGGAGCACAAGGCCAAGGTGGACGCTGTGCTGACGGCCGTCGGCCTGGATCCGGAGCTGGTGTCCGAACGCCGTCCGCACGAGTTCTCCGGCGGCCAGTGCCAGCGCATCGCCATCGCGCGGGCCATGGTGGTCGACCCCGACCTGCTGATCTGCGATGAACCGGTGGCCTCGCTCGACGTATCGGTCCAGGCTCAGGTGCTCGACCTGCTCGACGAGATGAAGGCGCGGACCGGCGTCTCCATGATCTTCGTGGCGCACGACCTCGCCGTGGTCCGCAACATCAGCGACGACGTCGCGGTGATGTACCTCGGGACCATCGCCGAGACCGGCGACACCCGGGCGATCTACGAGAACCCCGCGCACCCGTACACCCGGGCGCTGCTCGACGCCGTGCCGGCACCCGACCCGGGTGCCGTACCGGCCGGTCCTGCCCTCAGCGGGGAGATCCCCTCGCCGATGAACCCGCCGAGCGGGTGCCGGTTCCGCACGCGCTGCCCGCTGGCCCAGGACGCCTGCGCGGCACACGTGCCGGTCCTGCGGGAGGTCGGACCGGGCCACCGGGTGGCCTGCCACTTCCCGCTGGTGGGCGAGCACGAGAAGTTCTCCGGCTGACGTCGGAGGACGCGCTCCACTACCTGGATTCCGTTGCCTGAATTCCGTACGGCCGAGGTCTTGTTCCGTGCACTGAGACCTCCGTTCCGTGCGGGACGGTTCCTGCCGTACGGCCGAGGTCTTGTTCCGTGCACTGAGACCTCCGTTCCGTGCGGGACGGTTCCTGCCGTACGACCGCTTTCACCTGCGACGCAATCCGGGGTTCCGCTTCGCAACCCGGGTTGTATTGCGGTCGGCTAACCATGTGCGCAATTCCATACGCACCCGCATGGTTCCGTGGTCGAATCTCCCTGCACCACTGCATGACTGCACGTCAGATCCGACGTCTTCACCCAAGGGGGCAGGTCTCCTGCCCTGCAGCACCACCGCGCGAACCGCTTTGTCGGAACGTCTCGGCAGGGGGGTCCACACGTGACATCGGAGGAGTCGCCGTGAGGAAGCACAACCCCGCAACGCAGTACGGCCGGAAGGCCGGCGCCCTGCTGGCCGCCGGAGCACTCGCCGCCACCCTCGCCGCCTGCGGCAGTGGCGACGACGAGACGGACACCAGATCCAAGGGCTCAGCCGCCCCGAACGCCTCGGCCGCGCAGAAGGGCGGCACGTTCACGATGCTGCTGCCCGTCGAAGCCCGCAGCCTGAACCCGTTCCACACGTCGTACGCGACGGTCACCGACCTCAACCGGGTCCTGGCCCTGTACGACGCGCTGTTCTACTTGGACAACACTGAGAACAAGGTCAAACCGCAGATCGGCGAGAGCCTGACCCCCGGCGAGGGCGGCAAGGTCTGGACCCTGAAGGTCAAGCCGAACGTGAAGTTCAGCGACGGCACGCCGTACGACGCGGCGGCGGTCAAGACCAACTGGGACCTGCACGCCAAGCCCGAGATGCAGTCCTACCACCGCGCGGCGGCCGGCGGCCTGCAGTCCGAGGTCGTCGACCCGCTGACACTCAAGATCACACTGCCGATGGCGAACATGCAGTTCGACCGTACGGTCGCCGCCGACCTGGCGTTCATCGCGTCGCCCAAGGCGATCGCCGAGGACCCCAAGGGCGTCAAGCCCGTAGGGGCCGGTCCCTTTGTCCTCAAGGAGTGGGTGCAGAACTCGCAGCTGACCCTGACGAAGAACCCGACCTACTGGCAGGGGCCCGCCAAGCCCCTCCTGGACACTGTCGTCTTCAAGTACGTGCCGGACGTCGCCCAGCAGCTCCAGACCGTCAAAAACGGCGGCGCCGACCTGTTCTTCGCCATCGACCCGGTGAAGACCAAGGACGCCAAGGACAACGGGCTGGGCGTCACGCCGTTCACCCTCGACGGCGGCCAGATGGTGGCCTTCAACACGCTGAAGGCCCCGTTCAACGACGTACGGGCCCGCCGCGCGGTCGCGCTGGCGCTCGACCCCGCGGACCTCAACACCACCGTCTTCAGCGGCACGGCCGTCCCCGCCAAGGGCATCCTCAACAGCAAGGGCCGATACTTCGACGCCACTTCGGCGCAGGCCGCGCCGAACAAGGCCGAAGCGCAGAAGCTGTTCGACGAACTGGCCGCCGAAGGCAAGCCGGTGAAGTTCACGTACACGACCCCGGCGAACCCGGCGTCGGACAAGACCGCCGAATACACCATGACCACGCTGAACTCGTTCAAGAACGTCGAGGTGAAACTCGACAAGATCGACCCGAGCCAGTACGTGGTCAAGACCTCCCAGCAGAAGGACTTCCAGGCCGCGCTCAACCAGCTGTGGACCAGCGACCCCGAGCCGGTGCTGTTCAACCAGTTCTTCTCGAAGAGCCCGCAGAACATTACGGGTTACAACAACCCGTCGGCCGACGCGGCACTGATCGCCGGGCGCTCCGCACCCGACGAGGCCGGACGCAAGGCGGCGTACGCCGACCTGCAGAAGGCCCTGAACGCCGACCTCCCGGTCGTCGTCTACCAGGAGGCGGTCACCAACATCATCTCCAACTCGAAGGTGGCCGGCGTCGTCGGCGTCAACGACGGCGGGATGCTGTTCGACCGCATCGGGCTGAAGTAGGCGGGCTCCCGTAGGCCCGTTCGTGCGGAGAATTCCGTACGGACGACTCCTGGGCAGGCTCCGGCCCCCCGCGCTGCGCAGGCGCGGGGGGCCGGGTCCCCAGCCGCTCGGGGGCTCCGGTGCTTTGCGCTCCTGCTCTCCCGTACAGGCGTTTCGCCGTTTGACCGTTCCGCCGTTTCACTGTTTGGCCGTT
The DNA here is from genome assembly GCF_057291755.1 of Kitasatospora sp. UYEF31. NCBI lineage: Bacteria > Bacillati > Actinomycetota > Actinomycetes > Kitasatosporales > Streptomycetaceae > Kitasatospora > Kitasatospora sp. UYEF31. The sequence goes on along the minus strand of NZ_JBXAWK010000006.1, from coordinate 2,974 downwards.
CCGCCGTTTCACTGTTTGGCCGTTCCGCCGTTTCACTGTTTGGCCGTTCCGCCGTTCCGCCGTTTCACTGTTTGGCCGTTTCGTCGCACGTCTGTTCCGCAGCACATCGGTTCCGCCAGGTTCCACCGCTCGTCAGGCACCAAACCGTCCCGCACGCTCCCGCCTGGAGGTGGCAAGAACGATGTCCGCACCGTCCGTACGAAAGACTTCGGCAGTACGCACCATCCGCTACCAGCGAAGCAGTTCGCTGCTTGTCGGCGCGCTGACCCTGACCCTCGTCGCGACCGCCTGCGGCTCCGGCGACTCAGCCGACGACGGCAAGAAGCAGTCGGGTCCCCCCACCGACAACGTCGCCGCCGCGTCGCAGACACCGGCCAAGGCCGGCGGTTCGCTGACCATGCTGGCCGTCCAGGACTCCGCTTCCCTGGACGTGTTCCGGGCCAGCAACATCGCCGTCGCCGACGAGCCCAGGCTCGCGGCCCTGTACGACCCGCTCTTCTACCAGGACAACGCCGACCACAAGGTCAAGCCGTTCCTGGGCGAGAGCCTGACAACCCAGGACAACGGCAAGACCTGGATCATGAAGCTACGCGCGGACGTGAAGTTCAGCGACGGTACGCCGCTGGACGCAGCCGCGGTGAAGCTGAATTACACGATGCACGGCGACGCCAAGGTGCAGTCCCTGCACCGGGCCGCGGCCGGCGGGCTGCAGACAGAAGTCGTGGACCCGCTGACGCTCAAGCTCACTCCCGTGATGCCGAACGTCAACTTCGACCGCGCGCTCTCCATCGAACTGACGTACATCGAAGCGCCGTCGGCACTCAACCAGGGCCCCGAGGTCTACGGCGCCAAGCCGGTCGGCGCCGGCCCGTTCATGCTGCAGAGCTGGACCCGCGGCAGCGAGCAGGTGTTCGTCAGGAACCCGAACTACTGGCAGAAGGACAAGGGCCTGCCGAAGCTGGACAAACTCACGGTCAAGAACGTGCCGGACATCAAACAGCAGTACAACACCGTCAACTCCGGTGGCGCGGACCTGTTCTTCAGCTCCGACCAGGCCGTTCTGAACAAGGCGGCCAAGGAACTGAACACCCGGGTCCTCAAGGCCGAGGGCGGGCAGATGTTCCAGTTCAACCTGACCCGCGCGCCGTTCAACGACCCGAGGGCCCGGCGGGCGGTGGCCCTGGCCATGGACCCGGCCGAGATCGGCCCGACGCTGAACAACGGATACATCCCCGCGAACAGCTTCTTCCCCGAGACGTCGCCGTACTACGACGCGTCGCTGAAGCAGCCCGCGCCGGACAAGGCCGAAGCGCAGAAACTGTTCAACGAACTGGCCGCCGAGGGCAAGAAGGTCGACTTCACCTACCTGGTGCCGCAGAACCCGTCCTCGACGGCGGTCGCCGAGTTCATGCAGTCGCGGTTGCAGGCGTACCAGAACGTCACGATGAAGATCCAGCCGCTGGAGATCGGCGCCTACATCGTGAAGTACGCGATCCAGAAGGACTTCCAGGCGATGCTGTTCCAGAACTGGAACGCGGACCCGGAACCGGTCATGTTCAACAGTTTCTTCTCCAAGAGCCCGCTGAACTTCATCGGGTGGAACAACCCGCAGGCCGACCAGGCGCTGCTGCAGGGGCGGAGCAGCATCGACCCGGCGGTCCGCAAGGCGGCTTACACCGAACTGCAGAAGGCGATGATCGCGGACCTGCCGGTGTGGGTGTACGCGCAGTCGTGGATCGGGCCGATCTACAACAACAAGGTCACCGGAGTTGAGCAGTACAACACCGGGGTGGCGTTCATGGACCGGATCGGGCTGAAGTAGGTTTTCCGGCCGGTCAGTTCGCTGGGGAGGTCACTGTTCAGGTGACTGGTCAGGTGACTGGTCAGGTGACTGGTCAGGTGACTGGTCAGGTGACTGTTCAGGTGACTGGTCAGTGCGCTGGCCTCAGTTCACAGAAGGCGGCGGCCCCGGGGGATGATTCCTCCGGGGCCGCCGTTGTGGTTCGCTTGTCGCTCGTTTGTCGTTCGTTTGTCGTTCGCTCTACAGCAAGGCGAGCGCGGCCTTCAGGCCCTCGCCGACCTTGAGCATCGTCGAATGGGTCAGCGCACCCATGTCATCGTCGATCTCGTCGCGCCAGATCTCCACGATGTCGTCACAGATCACCCTGCCGACCACCGGGTCCGTCCCGTCCAACGCGACGACGGACGGCGCCATGGCCTTCACCGTGGTGGTCACCCGCACGGCGAGGAAACTCCTGAACACCTGATTGCGCCGGTCGTTCGACACCACCACATAGGGCTTGCGCCCTTCCTTGCCGAGCGTCGCCATGTAGACGCGACCCCGTGCCGGAACAACTTCTCTCACACTTCACCTCCGCGGTCCCGACGTTCCCTGCGGGATGCGGCGATGGCGCGGCGTTCGGCGGATTCCGCCTCAAGCTCCACAGCGAGCGCGGCGTAACCGGACTCCGCACTCTTGTCCTCAACGACATGCCGGGCCACCGCGATCAGCGCACGCAACAGCTCGCTCTCAGAGGGCGTTTAATGTAGGCAAATTTACCTTTATGCACTAGTAAGTCCCTCGCCAGGTTGGTGTTGTTTCGTCCGTTATGCGCTTGGCGAGGTTGTCGATCGAGGCGATATGGATCATGGCTTCGGAGCTGGCCGGCAGGGCCTCGTAGTCGCGGGCCAGGCGGCGGTGCATCATGATCCATCCGATGCTTCGTTCGACTACCCAGCGTCTTTTGACGACGTGAAATCCGGGGATGTCTGACTTTCGGTGGACCACTTCGACGTCGATTCCGAGGGTGGCTCCGTGCTCGACGACGGCGTTCTTGAAGCCGGTGTCGACCCAGCTTTTGGTGATGGTCGGATAGGTCTGCTTGGCTTGGTTGAGGAGTCGTATTCCCAGGGCGTTTTCCGACAGGCTCGCGGCGGTGACGGTCACGGCGAGGAGCAGGCCGATGGTGTCGGT